>JAPSKP010000076.1:7570-16380 GCA_031181585.1 Lysinibacillus sp. | reverse complement strand
CAACGTCAATACTTTTCGTAAGAACAATTTAATTTTATTCAGTCGCTTTAACGACTTTATATACTATATCATATGTTTATTAACAGAACAAGCTTTTCTAGCAATTATTTTATGAAGGATAAAAATAAAACAACCCCGACTCCTGAGAAACCTAATATAGCTACCGTTATAATGGAAAACAGATTAATTGTAACCTCTGTTCCATAATGAGCGCATACTAAATGGACAATATAGAGTACGAATATACTTATCGCAAACCGAAACCAGAAGATAGAAAGCCGTTCTAGCCAAACGCCTTTTTTACTCTTTCTACCTATTAATAATACAAAAAACAGCAGCAAACAAATTGCGCCGATAATTAACGCTTGCATATGCTTTCCCTCCATTTATAGAAGCGTATGCTTTTGTTGCTGCTGTTATTTCTATTTAATGATAACTCGACGAATACGGGCCTCTTTGAATAAATAAAAATGTATACTTTCCGCTGCTTTTCTTTGGGCAATGACATCCAGATTATAGTCATCAATCAATTCTTCCAGCGCCTTAGCATGATGAAAATCATCTTTTGTTTCCTTGATCAGTTGAACAAGCTTTTCATCGAACTCCCGCTTTAACTTTCCCTTCCGAGAAAAAAACACCTCAATCACTCACCTTATAATTCGCGTCGCCCTTCTAACGCCTTGGATAATGTTACTTCATCTGCATATTCTAAATCTCCACCAACAGGCAATCCATGAGCAATTCGCGTTGTCCGAATGCCAGATGGCTTTACTAGACGGGAAATATACATGGCTGTCGCTTCCCCTTCAATAGTAGGATTTGTAGCCAAAATTAATTCCTGTACCCGCTCGTCATGGAGACGAGTTAATAATGAAGCAACATTAATATCTTCTGGTCCTACACCATCCATTGGTGAGATAGCTCCGTGAAGAACATGATAAAGCCCTTGATAATCCCGCATTTTCTCCATAGCAATAACATCTTTTGGATCCTGTACAACACAAATCATAGAATGATCACGCTGCTTATCCTGACAAATGTGACATGGGTCAATATCTGTAATGTGTCCGCACTGCGAGCAGTACATTAAATTACGCTTTGCATCAATGAGGGCTTTCGCAAAATTTGATACGGTGTCCTCTTTCATTGTCAACACGAAAAATGCCAGCCGGGCCGCAGTTTTCGGCCCGATGCCTGGCAATTTCATAAAACTATCAATTAGTCTTGATATTGGTTCCGGATAGTGCATATTTTACCTCCTAGAATGGAAGGTTTAAGCCTTGAGTGAATTTACCCATTGTTGAAGCTGTTGTTTCCTCTACCTTTTTCAGCGCTTCATTTGTTGCTACCACAATTAGGTCTTGCAGCATTTCAATATCATCTGGATCTACTACTGACTCATCTAAGTTCACTTCAAGCACTTCACGTTGGCCGTTTAAGATTACTTTTACCATACCGCCGCCAGCTGTACCTTCGAATTGTTGTTGATTTAACGTTTCTTGTGCTTCCATCATTTCTTTTTGCATCTTTTGCATTTTCTTCATCATACCTTGCATATTGCCCATACCACGCATATTGAATTCCTCCTTAAAGTTCCATTATTAATCTTCGACAACCTCAACAAAATCTTTTCCGAATAAATTTTCTGCCTCTAAGACAAGCGGATCCTGGGACGCCACAGGAGTATCATCTTCAATAAATAGCTCTGCTTCCTCTGTCTCGCTTGAAGTCTCCTCCTGTTTCTTTTGGTTAAGTCCATTGTCTCGAATGAACTCCTCCCGTAAAGAAAGCCATTGCGTCTCGGGAATACAAAGCATTTCATAAGTCGTACCAAGACTCATAGCCAGATTTTGAGTGAAAACCATCGTAAATTCCCTGTTTTCGGCTACCATTTGACAATGAATATCATACTTGAATTTTACCACAAAAGCATTAGAAGATGCGGCAACTGGCTCTGCATCATTTAAAAGAGCCGCCTGTGATTTTTGAAGGGGAGCCAAAGCTTGTGCCCACCCTGCTTTGATTTTTTGAAGATCACCTTTTGTTGCCGTTTTCAGGACTTCCTGTATACGACCAATCGGTGCCTTAAAGCCATTGGCACTTTTTGCTCGTGGCCGCTCCTGTTTTGCCTGAGAAGCAGCAGCAGGTGCACCGCCACCTTGCAGTTGCTGTGTTAACTGGCGGATCATATTTTCCAGTGCTCCCACTTTCCCTTGGATGGCCGGATCAATCGCTCCTCCGCCCGCAGAATTATGCTGTGCCATTTTTAAAAGAGCTGTCTCAAGGTAAATCTTTGTATGGTGAGAAAAGCGCATCTCCTGTTGTGTTTTTGCCAAAATATCGATAAATCCGTAGAGTGTTTCTGCCGGGTAATTTTGTGCGAGAGCGATAAACTGTTCTTCCGGTGCAATTAATTGAAGAAGTTCCGATAAATCCTCTCCTGTCTGTAATAAAAGAAGGTCACGGAAAAATGTAATTAAATCCTCTGCTAAGCGAAGAGGCTCTTTCCCATCTGCAATTAATTCTTCTAATAAGGAAAGAACTTTAGCCACATCTTTTTCAAGCAGCCCTTGTGAAAGGTCATAAAAGACATCTTGACTGACAGATCCCGTTACAAGAAGCGCATCCTCCGCTCGAACCATATCACTGCTAAAGGACACTACTTGATCAAGCAAACTTAGTGCATCACGCATCCCGCCTGCCGCTGATTGGGCGATAACCTTCAGCGCTTGTTCCTCATACTGTAGTTCAATATCTTCCAATACAACTTTCATTCTCTCTAGGATATCCTGTGTCGATAGGCGTTTAAAATCAAAACGTTGACACCGGGAGATAATCGTAGCCGGCAATTTATGCGGCTCTGTGGTTGCCAAAATGAATACCGCATGCTCTGGAGGTTCTTCTAATGTTTTCAGAAGTGCATTAAAGGCACTTGTGGAAAGCATATGCACCTCATCAATGATGTACACTTTAAAACGTGCATTTGCCGGAGCAAATCGAACCTTTTCTATAATATCCCGCATTTCCTCGACGCGAGAGTTAGAAGCAGCGTCAAATTCAATTACATCTGTATGTGATCCTTCTGTAATACTCTTACACGTCGGACATTCATTACACGGTTCACTGGCTGGTGCATTCTCACAGTTCAAAGCTTTCGCAAAAATCTTCGCTGTACTTGTTTTCCCTGTACCACGCGGGCCTGAAAAGAGATATGCATGCGTTGTTTTGCTAGCTAGGAGAGCATTTTGCAACGTTCTTTTGACATGAGTTTGCCCCGACATTTCACGAAATGACTGAGGTCGATAAACTCGGTAAAATGCTTGATATGTCAATGTTTCCCTCTCCCTTTCTCAAGTAATCAATTACGTACAGTATATCATAATCAAACATTCGTTTTCGCTTTTTTCACTTCTTTCAGCGAATGCCAATCACATGTGCGGAAGAAGAAAAAGCTTCCCGATAGTCATCCTACTCATAAAAGGTTTCTGAAAGAAAAGGAAACTCAAGTTCTGCAGGATTAGGCATACAGGTGAAGTGTAATTACTATTTTTTATTTCATATAATAATTCGGTTTTGTCTTCGGATCAAAAAAGCGTGTAACTGCAAACCAAATAATAAAACTAACAGTAAGCAGTACTTTCATTTTTAACGGCCACTCAACTTTTAAATCTACCGCTGCAGCCAGCATTATAATGAAAGCTCCAAACGTATAGAGAGCCTGCCAAACAATATACTCCCTATGTTCTTTTCCTCCGCATAATTTATTCAGCAGTCTGTCAACCAGATCTGAACCATTATTTTCAAAGTGAATATGACGGAGAAATTCCGCTTGTACACGCCATGAAAAAATAAAAAGTACGGCGCCTACTATAAAAGTAACGAAGGGAACTCCATAAACTGCCCCTTCAAAATTGAACATCGCTGTAAATAAGCCCGCAAAGCCAAATGCATAGCCAAAGCGCCTAAACAATCGTTCAAATGCCAGCATATGTACCTCCTAAATAAAAAAAGCATCCGTCTATTAGACGAATGCTTGAATTGGCATATTCATGCCGTGCACCTTTCTCCGACAGCCGTACACAAGCGTTACTCTTGTCGCCAGCTCAAGTTAGGCTACCCCGCGGCACATGAACGGGACCACTTAATGCTGCTTCCTTCCGGACCTGACATGGTTCATGGGTGTCCATTGCGCAGGACCCAACCGTCAACACTACGTGCAAGAGGCAGACCAAACATACGGACAGCCTCGGAAAGGACTTCAGTCTCGCTAGAGCGGATTGCGAGTTACAGGGCACCGCTACCTCCCCACCTAGCACGGCAATATCTAGTATACTAATACAACATAAAAAAAGCAATGGAATAAACCTGCCATTTAAAGAGGGATTTTATGGCTTCAAAGAAAAGACACAAATCTATTGACCATACAGCCCTGTGGCAGAAAGTACGAAAGCATGCTCAAGTCTCTGATGTAATTAGGAACCGGTTATTTTTCCCTTCATTACTGCTTTCAAAATTTTTGCGGGCCCACTGTATTTGTTAACCCGGGGATTTTATTCTTCAGAACACATTTGACGTATAATGATATCTCCTGGGCGTGTGAAGATTCAATAATACTTTAAGGGCTTCCGGCGTTTCATTGAAAAGAAGTGCGGTAGATTACGCATGACAAAATGCGGGAAATAATTTCTCTCTAACGCTTTTCGTCGTTCTCCTTCCCTCTTTCTACTGATATTGAATTACTTATATTCTTTATTTTGTTTTCTCTCGCCTCCATAGGAAAGGACATAGGCTCAAAACAATACCATTGTATTGCTCACGAGTTCTTTCCTTTAAGTAAGAAATGAACCCGGTTGCTCAAGTCGATAGATGTTGTCTATCCCATTTTTCTATCTCTTTTTCAATGACTTCTTATACACAAACTTATCTATATTTCCTTTTATAAATTGTTGACTTTATTTTTGACCCATGATATAGTAATTTTTGTCGAAAAGATAACTCGACTTTATACGGAGGAATACCCAAGTCCGGCTGAAGGGATCGGTCTTGAAAACCGACAGGCGGGTTAAACCGCGCGGGGGTTCGAATCCCTCTTCCTCCGCCATTTTCATTACATGTTCACCGCTCTTGAAGCGGTTTTTTCTTTTCTTGCCCTTTTTTCTTAAAAGAGTGAAGGGAAATAGATATTTTTTCAAAAGTGCGGCCTGTAAATTATATTTATAGGACTGCGCTTTTTTGATTTACATAACGAGTATCATGCCACACTATAAAGGGTTCTAGGAGGTGGAACTTTGGAGCGTTTTTCAAAAATTACGAACTCATCTAACTCTTATTTACCAATCATCCTAATCGCTATTTTAACTGCTATAGGCGGGGAAGTTAAATTCACACCGTTTGAAGAAGCACCCTTTCGATTTGGATTAGGGAGTATTATTTTCTTTTTGGCTGCGATTGCACGTCCCGGTTTTATTATCAAAACCGGAATTGTCACTGCAATCACTGTATTTCTATTCCGTTTTTCACTTGATCTTTTTATATATGAAAGCTCATTTTTATGGTATGAACATGTACCAGCTGCAATTTTCTATCTTACGTTTACCATCTTTCTATATATAGCCAAGCTGCACCGTTTCCGGACAAGCCCTGTAAAGCTAGGACTTTATGGTGCGATATTTGAAGTACTCTCAAATATCGCTGAACAGTTAGCCATTACACTGCTTATTACGGGGCAGTTCATTTTACTTGGAGATTATTTCTTATTTATCGCCGTAGCGGTATTACGAAGTTATTTTGTTGCCGGACTTTTCAGCGCAATTGCTCTTTCCGAGGAAAGAAGAAGAACTGAGCAATTACTTAGTATAGGAGCCACACTTTATGTTGAGACTCTTTATTTGCAAAAGTCTATGGAGCAAATTGAGAAGATTACTGCTAATGGCTTTGAGCTTTATAAGGAATTAAAGGAAATCGACAACTCCTTAAGTTTACGGGCATTGATGCTCGCTCAGGAAATTCATGAAGTAAAAAAAGATTCGGAGCGGATCTATGCGGGGCTTTCGAAAATCATTACAGCCGAACGTACAGATGTATATGCTCTTTCCGATCTTCTCCGGCTAATCAATGATTCAAACAGCCGCTATAGTGAGTTTTTGCAAAAGGAAATTCAATTAGAAGTATCTTTTAATGAAGATTTTCAAACAAAAGAACGGATTTTATTACTTGCCATGCTCAATAACATTGTCTCTAATGCGATTGAGGCTATTGAAGAGAAGGGCTTTGTCAAGCTCAAGGTCGAAACTTCTCCAGAATATACCGTCTTTACAATTGAAAATAACGGGCCCCCTATTCCTGAATATGTTTTGCCAGTCGTTTTTGATCCGGGCTACACAACAAAATTTAATGAAACGGGCATGCCATCTACTGGTATAGGACTTTCTCATGTAAAGACGATTGTACAACGACTTGAAGGAACTATTGATGTTTCAAGCAGTGAGACCACTACTTTTATCATTACCATTCCTACCTATAAATTGCGATAAAGGAGATTGTTATGCGTTATTTTATTGTAGATGACGACCGTGCGAGTCGCATGATGCTTAATCACATTATTAATGAATCTACACTTGGTACAGTAATTGGAGAAGCTGCAAATGGAGAAGAAGCCATTCCACAAATTTTGATGACTCAGCCGGATTTTGTGCTAATTGATCTATTAATGCCTCACTTGGACGGCATTGCAACAATTGAAAGGCTGCAGGAAAATCGTTTCAATGGCAGCTTCATCATGATTTCCCAAGTAGTAAATAAGGATATGGTAGCGGAAGCATATGAAAAAGGGATAGAATTCTTTATCCATAAGCCAATCAATAAAATTGAAGTCCAAACTATTCTGCGTAAAACAGAGGAGCAGCATCGCCTAAAAAACTCGATTCAGGCAATCCGCCAATCCCTTACTAGCTTTGAAATGCCTCAGGTCCAAACAAAAAAGACAGTGCGTGATCATATACAGTCGATTTTGAATGATATGGGCATCGTTGGTGAAGTAGGAAGTGAAGACATTACAAAAATCATCGAGCAGCTTGTATCAGAAAAGCACAATTTAGCGCCTCTTCCTCCATTGAAGGAAATTTACGAGAAGCTGGCTTCACTGACAAAGACATCGCCGGACGATATTTTAAAGGAAAGTAAAGCCATTGAACAACGAATTCGTCGGACAATTCTAGCGGCAATGATCAATCTTGCAAATCTAGGGATTGTGGATTATACAAACTCGGAATTTGAATACTACGCTCCCCGTTATTTTGACCTGACTGATATACGCCACTTAATGAATCAAATCGAATTAGATGGGGAACGTAAGACAAAGGTAAATATAAAAAAGTTCATACAAGTCTTATATTCAGATATTTTACACCGTATCGAATAGTCGGATTTTGTCGGATTTTATAATCATACTTTATAGTTAGCTTAGGCTTGTCCTAAATAGACGAATTAGGGGGAACTATTTTGAAAAAATTTAAAATTAGTTTAGCCAGCCAAATCTTAATCGGTCTTGTTTTAGGTATTGCTGTAGGTGCTATTTTCTATGGTAATGAAAATGTCCAAACTTACCTACAGCCTATCGGGGATATCTTCCTTCACCTAATCAAAATGATTGTAGTACCGATTATTATTTCAACTTTAATTGTTGGTGTTGCCGGAACAGGTGATATGAAACAACTAGGTCGACTTGGCGGTAAAACTCTTATTTATTTCGAAGTCATTACAACAATAGCGATTATTGTTGGTTTATTTGCAGGTAACTTCTTCCAGCCAGGTGCCGGTATCGACATGAATGAATTGACTAAAACAGACATTTCAAGCTATGTGGAAACAAGTGAAGCTCAGGAAGACCAAGGGCCATTCCACATTTTGGTTGATATCGTACCAACAAATGTTGTGAGTGCGATGGCTGAAGGCGACATGCTGGCAATCATCTTCTTCTCTGTATTGTTCGGTCTTGGGGTTGCGGCAATCGGAGAAAAAGGAAAACCAGTTTTAGCATTCTTCCAAGGCGTGGCAGATGCCATGTTCTGGGTAACAAATCTGGTAATGAAATTCGCTCCATTTGGGGTATTTGCATTAATTGGTGTAACCGTTTCCAAATTTGGATTATCTTCATTAATTCCACTTGGAAAACTAGCTATCCTTGTATATGCAGCTATGATTTTCTTCGTGCTTGTCGTATTAGGCATCACAGCGAAAATTTTTGGTATCAACATTTTCAAACTAATTAAGATGATTAAGGACGAGCTGTTACTTGCTTTCTCTACTTCTTCATCAGAGACGGTACTGCCTCGTATTATGCAAAAGACAGAAAAAATGGGTGCGCCAAAGGATATCGTATCGTTCGTTATTCCAACAGGTTACTCCTTTAACTTAGATGGTTCCACTTTATACCAAGCAATTGCTGCACTATTTATTGCGCAAATGTATGGAATCGATCTATCTATCATGGAACAAATTACATTAATGCTTGTCTTAATGGTTACTTCAAAAGGTATTGCCGGCGTTCCAGGTGTATCCTTTGTCGTATTACTTGCAACTTTAGGTACTGTAGGTATACCGCTTGAAGGTCTGGCATTTATCGCAGGGATTGACCGTATCCTTGATATGGCCCGTACAGCAGTTAACGTTGTAGGTAACACATTAGCAGCACTTGTAATGGCGAAATGGGAAAAACGTTTCGATGAAGAGCAGTTTGTTGCTTACCAGCAGGAACATCTAAAAGCTTAATTATAGCGATTAGTTATTTAAAGGTTAATGAAATGCCCATA
>JAPSKP010000076.1:0-7470 GCA_031181585.1 Lysinibacillus sp. | reverse complement strand
GAAAGATCTGCAATGCTGCTAGCGATACTGCGTTCGGTGCATGCGTCGCCCAATGAAATGTACCGATCGTATTTTCCTGAACTGATTTATTCGTATGGATGCAGCCCTTCGGTAAACTTGTCGTACCCGATGTATACGGCAATACGATAATATCATCGCTCTCCCCTTTATAGATAGATGGTATAAGCCTATTGTTTATAGCAAGGTTTCCCTTCATGGTCTGTCTTATAAGTCTGTGCCGGTGCCTGTACTTCCGGCGGTAATTCCCTTATTATATGGTTTTCATTAATATAATCGTTATAGGAAGCTATCATACTGTGCTCTCAATACATATAACTTGCCCAATAATAGATTGCTTCCTTGTCTGGATACTTTTTTACTGTCATCTCCAGGTTGTTATACAGTGTACTTTCTGATACTTCAATCAATGTTGAAACACGTGTTGGGTAAATTGATAATGAGCCTTCCCCATTTTTTATCTTTATATTTTTACATTTCCTAAGATAGACTAGCTATTTTTTGCCGTAAGCATTGCATGTTTTATTAGGTTGCTGACTAACACACCAAACTGTGCAAAGCGTGGGTCATTCGTTTGTCCTTTTTGATATCGGTAATAAATTTGCTGCCCAATAACGGCCAGCTTGAAATAGGCAAACGTCAAATAGAAGTGAATATTTGAAACATCTCGTCCGCTTTTTTCAGCATACCTTCTCACAAATTCTTCCCGTGTATAGAAGCCTTCTAGTATTGTAACAGGCGGTTTGCCCATAGCGGTTTTTAATAGCATCGGATCATCGGCCTGGATCCAGTAACAAAGAGCCACACCGACATCTGCAAGCGGATCGCCTATTGTCGTCATTTCCCAGTCGAAAAGCCCCGTCACTTCCGTAAAATCCTCTGAAAACATTGTATTATTCAACTTGTAATCATAATGGATAATGGTCGCTTCATTTGATAAGGGAATATGTTCCCTAAGCCAGGCCTTCAGCTCCTCTACTTCAAGTATTTCATCTGTCTTTGCCCGCTCATATCGTTCAATCCAGCCTTCCACCTGACGTTCCATGAATCCCTTTGGCTTACTCATTTGGGCAAGGATCGTTTGTTTATAGTCGATACTATGAAGTTCAACGAGTGTATCAACCATTCTTTCGGAAATACGGCGGCCTATTTCTTCTGTGTACGGTATAGCTGAAGGGAATTCGGTATCAAGGACAATCCCTCTTTTTCGCTCCATTAGAAAAAATGGACTGCCAATAATCGATTCATTATCGGAAAACAAATACGTCTTTGGTATAGCAGGAAAATACTGCTGTAGAGAAGTAAGAATTTTGTACTCACGCTCCATGTCGTGCGCTTTTGGTGCAATCGGCCCTAATGGAGGACGTCGCAGTACTGCCTCAAAATCTCCGCACTTCAGTAAATAAGTTAAATTGGAGTGCCCTGAGTTAAATTGTTCAATTTCAAGTTCGGCGTTTGGCAGATCCGGCAGCATTTCACGCAAAAAAGACGCTAGAACAGCAGCGTTTAACTCCTCCCCTTTTCTTACCGCAATCGTGTCCTTCATTATATTTCACCCCTTGGATTGTTATACTAACTAGTTAGTATCAGATATAATTGAAATACCGTTTAATACCATGTCCACATAAATATTTGTTAATTCTTTCGGTTGAATTTTCCCATCTGGCTGATACCATTGATAACTCCAGTTCGTCATACCGAGAATAGCAAATGACAGCATCTCCACTTGCAGGCCTTTTCGAAACTCCCCTTGTTCTATTCCTTGTGACAAAATATGCTCAAGATTTCTACGAAATGTATCCCGTTTTTGCCGGACCTCTTCGGCATGGTCTTCTCCCAGGTGCCGCATTTCCCGGAAAAATACCCTGCCGGAAGGCCCTTGTGCTTCGATATCAGCTATTAATAAATAGACAATGTCATGCAGCTTTTCACGAAATGTTCCGGGCTTCTCTATAATAGCGGCTTGTCTTTTCAACAGATCCTCGATATATTCTGAGTGAATATCCATCAGCAGCTGTTCCTTACTCGAAAAGTAGTAATAGAACGTGCCTTTTGTGACATTCAATGCATCTACAATATCCTGGATAGAAGTACTGCCAAAACCTTTTCGTTCAAATAATAGAATGCTTTCCTGTATGATTTTTTGTTTCATGTTTGCCTCCTGGATGATAAAACTTTTTCTTTATTAGTATGGCAAAAGCGATTCTATTTGAACACCGCCATATAGGAATTTCTAAACTATAAAGCACTTGCCCCGCCATCTACTGTCAAAATATCACCTGATACATAATCGGAAGCTTGAGATGCAAGAAATACTGCAGCCCCTTTTAAATCTTCCTCATTACCGAGACGCTTTAGCGGAGTCGCTGCCATAATGTTTTCCCTTCCAAGCTCGATCAGCTGATTTGACATCTTCGTTGGGAAAAAGCCCGGTGCAATCGCATTAACATTGATATTATGACGGCCCCATTTTACAGCAAGGTCTTTTGTAAATGTCATTACAGCACCCTTGCTTGTATTGTAGCCAATTGTCTGCATAAACTCTGGCGTACCACCAAAGCCTGCAATTGATGATATATTGATAATCTTTCCTGCTTTCTTCTCTATCATTACCTTGCCGACTTCCTGACTCATCAAAAATGTTCCTGTGACATTAATATTCATCACCTTGTCCCAGGCTTCTTTCGGCATTTGCTCTACAGGGGCTCCCCATGAAGCGCCGCTGTTATTTACTAATATATCAATCGTACCGAATTCTTCTACCGTCTTTTCCACTACATGTTTTACCTCTTCCGTATTTGTCACATCACAGGCAAAGGCAAGCGTCTTGACGCCGAATGTTTTTTCTAGTTCTAATCCAACTGCCTTACACGCTTCTATATTACGGGAACAGAGAACAAGATTAGCAATTCCCGCTTCGGCAAAGCCTGCCGCGATTTGGGCACCGAGTCCTCGGCCTCCACCTGTAATAATTGCCGTTTTCCCTGTTAATTTGAATAAATCAAGAACGCCCATGTACCAACACCCCTTCACTATATTTTTTCAATTCCAATTTGGCAATTTGTGCCCGGTGTACCTCGTCCGGACCATCAGCAATCCGAAGAGTCCGCGCCTGCGCCCACATGAAGGCAAGAGGTGTATCATCGCTCACGCCTGCTCCTCCAAATGCTTGAATAGCCCTGTCCAGTACGTTTAGTGCCATTTGCGGTGCAACTGCTTTAATCATGGCAATCTCCTGCTTTGCCTCTTTGTTTCCCACAGTATCCATCATATAAGCAGCTTTTAATGTTAGAAGGCGTGCCTGTTCAATTTCAATACGTGACTGTGCAATCCAGTCCTGAATAACACCTTGCTGCGATAGTTTTTTTCCAAACGCTTCCCGCTGTTGTACCCGTCTGCACATTTCATCAACAGCGCGCTCCGCTGAACCAATCAAACGCATACAATGATGAATGCGTCCAGGTCCTAGGCGCCCCTGGGCAATCGCAAAGCCTTTTCCTTCCCCCCATAAAATATTAGAGACCGGCACCCGTACATCTGTATACGTAATTTCCATATGACCATGAGGCGCATGGTCATAGCCGAATACTGGCACATGCCGCTCGACCTTCAATCCCGGTGTGTCCATTGGTACTAAAATCATTGATTGCTGCTCATGCTTTGGTGCATCTCGATTTGTCTTACCCATAACGATGGAAATTTTGCAGCGAGGGTCTCCCGCACCTGATGACCACCACTTCCGTCCATTAATGACATATTCATCGCCATCACGGATAATGCTTGCCTCAATATTCGTTGCGTCACTCGAAGCTACCTCAGGCTCTGTCATTGAAAAACAGGACCGGATTTCTCCATTTAAAAGCGGATTCAGCCATTTTTCTTTTTGTTCCTTCGTACCATACCGGACAAGCACTTCCATATTACCCGTATCAGGAGCAGCACAATTGAATACCTCCGGGGCAATATGGGATCGTCCCATAATTTCACAAAGCGGAGCATATTCAAGGTTCGTCAAACCTGCCCCGTACTCACTTTCCGGCAAAAATAAATTCCATAACTCCTGTGCTTTTGCTTTTTCCTTTAACTCTTCAATGATCGGCGGTACCGTTTCCCAACGATTATTCTGTTGGTTTACATACTCTTCATACAGCTGTTCATTTGGGTAAATATAATCCTCCATAAATTGGGTCAGCTTTTTTTGTAAGCTCATCACTTTTTCCGAATATGAAAAATTCATCTCCTTCTCCCCTCTCTATTACATACTAACCAGTTGGTATGTAATATTGATTTATCTGTAATTATAAAAATACTTTCTCACTTATGCAAATATATTCTGAAATATCTACATATTATTCTTATTAAGGAAGCAATTTCGCTTGTGTTCTGAGATAGCAAGCAGGAGGAAAACTCATTTCATAGTTACACATGAAGAAACTGCTGCCGAATTCTCTAACAGTCCAATAAATACTTAACTATTTTATAACTAATCATTCTCAACCTTTAAAAAAGCCCTGCAGATTAACCATCCACAAGACTTCTCTGTTATTTTACAACCTTTTTTAGATAAACACGGATAGACTCTTCCCCATTTGCTAATGCTTCCCGTTCACGGACCTCATCTTTTGCAACCTTTGCTTCTGCACCTTCCGCAATTCTTTCTGCATCTGCCGCTGGTACAACAATCACGCCATCAAGATCTCCTACAATGATATCTCCTGTCTGGACGACAACCCCGCCTACTGACACTGGGACACCTACAGCTCCTCCCCCATTTTTATTACCTGCTGCTACCGTCGTTCCAAGAGAAAAGACGGGAAAATCAAGCGTACGCGCTGCTGCTAAATCACGAATAACACCATCTACAACAAATCCTTGCACGCCTACACCTTGGGCCAATTGCATAACAAAGTCCCCGGCCACAGCCCGATTCGTATTACCTTTTGCATCAATAACTAAAATATCCCCTTTATTTGCCTTGCTGATTGCTTCTAAAACTGCACCATTTTCTCCGTCTGGAAGCCGTACCGTTAAAGCTCGACCGGCAATTTTAAAATGATCAGCAATTGGTTTAATATCCGCCGCAACATTTGTATGGCCCCCCGTGGCATCTGAAACTGCTGTCGTCGGTAACCCCAAGAAACGCTCTTCAATCGTTATAATTGTCATTTCCTCATCCCCTAGAAAATTCTTTTTTACAAATATAAAAATATTTGTAATTATTAAAATAATAAATACTTTCCTTTTCAATCACAATATTTTTTATGTAATGCCTCATTTTCTGTTATAAAAGAAGAATTTTTGTGAATAGTTGAAGAAAGGGGGGTCGATTAGATGAACAATTTAATTCGCCAGGAAACAAATGAAAAAGGTGAAATAATCTATAGAATGGCGACATTTGATGTAGATGTAGTAGCCAAGTCCACAGGAGGCCTATCTCCTATTATTATTTATCTCCAAGGAGAGAAGGATATTACTGATGACATTCGAGCATTACGCTTTCATTATCAAAATCCGGCGTCTTTCATCGAAGACTACCCGGCTTTTCAAGCAATGCTATATGAGAAGGAGCAGCGGGCTATCAATGAGCTGTATGAGTCTATTAGTATCAAGCCAAAAAACCTGTCCCCGGCAAAGCAGGTTTTATGGAGTTTCGGGGTCATGCTCTTTATTGTAGTACCATTTATCATTGCTGCACTTTTATTAAAATAATCATTCAACTATGAGCACAAAGCGGCTCATAGTTTTTTTTTTACTAAGTGTTATAATAAGAACGTTCTACATTTCTACCGTAAAAGATAGGAGAGGTTTTCTTGCTTTTTAACTCTTTTGTCTTTGCTTTTGTATTTTTACCGGTTGTATTTTGTATCTATTTTCTATTAGGTAAATTGAAAAACAAAGACATTTCTACTTTATTTTTAGTAGCAGCTTCCCTGTATTTCTATAGCTACTTTGAAATCAAGTTTCTTTATTTAATTTCATTTTCACTGGCAGTGAATTTTGGACTTGGGTTTGTGCTGATAAAGGCCCGTTCTTATAGACGGACAATTTTAGCAGCCGGGATTATTTTTAATGTTGTATTATTAGGTTATTTTAAATATGCGGATTTCTTTATAGAAAACTATAATTGGATATTCGATCAGAACCTAGATTTACTCTATCTGGCTCTGCCGCTCGGTATTAGCTTCATCACATTTCAGCAGATCGCTTATTTGGTGGATATTTACCGCGGGGAAATTACGCATTCTAAATTATCTTCATATATGATATTTATTTCATTCTTTCCTCAGTTGATTGCTGGACCAATTGTCAATCATAAAGATGTAATGCAGGATTATGAAAATCCAGCGAACAAGCGTATCAACTTGGAGAACGTATCAAAAGGTTCCTTCATTTTTTTAATCGGCCTTGTTAAGAAAATTGTCATCGCTGATACGTTTGCTCTGTGGGTAACGGATGGATTTAATAACTATGAAAGCCTAACATTTACAGAAGCCTGGTTTGTTATCATCGCGTATACAGTACAGCTTTACTTTGATTTCAGCGGCTACTGTGATATGGCTATCGGATTGGCGCTTATGTTCAATATACATCTACCAATCAACTTTAACTCGCCTTACAAGGCACGGAATATTCCAGATTTCTGGAGACGCTGGCATATGACATTAAACCGCTTTTTAACAAGATACGTCTACTTCCCTCTAGGCGGCAGCCGTAAAGGGGAATGGATTACCATGCTCAATATCCTCATCGTATTCTTTATTAGCGGTTTCTGGCATGGAGCTGGATGGACATTTATCATTTGGGGAATGCTGCACGGCGCAGCATCTGTTATTGTACGGCTGTTCATTAAATATGGCCGTATTCAGCTTCCTTACCTGCTGGCATGGTTCATGACATTCTTGTTCATTATTTTGGCACGGGTATACTTCCGTTCATCTAGTGTGGAACAAGCCCATCATCTATTCGGCACTTTGTTCTCACCGGATTTAACAAGCTTGAAGGCGTTCATTTCTACTCCTTCAGCTATTTTTGCGGATGCAGCAGCAATTGAGGTATTCGGTTATACACTGAATACACCGTTTATTTTAATCGGCAGCTTATTGATTACACTAGCAATCTGCTTCTTTGCAAAAAACTCAATTCAGCTGCTGGAGCGTTTCCAATTTAACTGGCTCCATATTTGGTACATGCAGTTTTTAGCAGTTATTTTGCTGGCAACAATATTCTATGTAAAGAAAAGCAGCGTCTTTATTTACTTTAATTTCTAGGAGGGATTTTGATGAAACCGCATATTTGGCTGATTAAACTTGTATTCGTCAGCCTGATCGTTCTTGGAATCCCGGTCGGGGGTGTAATGGCTTACAACTATTACATTGACCCATTATGGAACTTTGATCATAGCAATGAATATAACGACTATCAGATTGGGTTCAATGAGCGTATTCAAAAAAC
>JAPSKP010000075.1 GCA_031181585.1 Lysinibacillus sp. | reverse complement strand
GGACGGAGCCGCTATATTAAAGATAGCCGCAGTTTCTACAAAGGACGTACCGTGTTCAATCATATAATTTAGTACGTCTAGTTTAAACTGTTGTGTGTAATTTGTATATCGCTTTACAAGTGCTTCCGCACCATTGTATTCATATTGTTTAACCCATTTAAGAATTGCCTTATGATTCGTTCCTAAAGATTTAGCTATTTCATACGAACTCTCCTTTCCATTTAAGTACCGATTAACCGCCCTTAGTCTGTCTTCTGCAGTAAATTTAACCATAGAAAAACTGCACCTCCAATTGTTAGTTGGTGTCTAACAATTGGGGTGCAGTTCAGGGGCGGGATTTTTACTTAGAAGGGGCTTGGTAGTTATAAAGAATTTGCAAGCACATTTCCACATTACAAAAAGAAATTCAAAATAAAAGATGGGTGCTCCTTTCTTAAAAATTATCCATTATTTTCTATGTAAACGCTCCCTTTCTGTTATATAACAATAATTTCTCGCATAAGAAAAATGCTTCTAAAATCGCAGATATGCCTCAAAATCAAGACTTTCACAATTCGTTCAATGTAAGCGTTTCAATTATGAAGACATTGTGAAAAGGCACAGAAAGGGCTTTTTATTTCTGAAAAAAGGGGTAGAATGAGAAGTGTGAAAGATGTTATATAACAAGTTGCATTAGTCAGTGGGAAATAAAATTGTTATAGTACAATTTGAACGTAAAAGGAGAAATGAAGTATGTGGGTAATTACAGTATTCAATCATCAAAATGACGTTCGTATTTTCGAATACACAAGCAAGGGCGAAGCAACGCAAGCATTAAAAAAGTTCGCTAAAAATGCCATCCTATCTTATACAAAATAAGCAAACGCATAAAAATAAATCTTACATTTTAAAACAAAAGGAGAAATGAAGCATGTGGGTAATTACAGTATTTAATCATCAAAATGATGTTCGTATTTTCGAATACACAAATAAAAATGAAGCAACACAAGCATTAAAAACTTTTAAGAAAAATGCCGTTCTTTCTTTTACAAAATAATGAGCATTACGTCACCCGCAGCAAATGAGCTGCGGGTTTTTTATATGTAATTTTATTTCTCGACTAATGCATACCACTTTTTAGCTATAATAATTGAAACACCTTATTATTAGTGTTAATAAGTACCAGGATGTTTTCAGCAGGCTAATAGAAGGAAAGTGTTGAACAAACGCTTATACGCAGCGTTAGTTTAAGAAATACAGCAGACAATTGGATAGTAAGGAGTGAACCGTATGAAAAAGCAATTAGATATTTTTATCGCATTTTTCAGGTCAGGGATTTTAGGCTTTGGTGGTGGGCCTTCTGCAATTCCGCTTGTACATAAGGAAGTCGTTGGTACGTATCAATGGATGTCGGATGAGGAGTTTGCGGATGTTTTATCAATAGGCAATACATTGCCTGGACCGATTGCTACAAAAATGGCCGGGTATATAGGGTACCGGGTCGGCGGATGGCTAGGAATGATTAATGCACTCGTAGCAACGATTCTGCCAACTGTCATACTATTAATTATTCTTCTTACGTCTTTACGTGAGTATAAAGATTTTGACTTTATAGCAGGGATGACAAATGGTGTCGTTCCTATTGTTGGGGTCATGATGGGGGTGCTGACGTGGGATTTTTTGAAAAAATCAAAATCAGCTCTTGGGTGGAAAGTAGGGCTGATAATCCTGGCAGCCTCCTTCATTTCAATGATTCTCTTGGGCATTAATGCAGGTATCATCATTGGCATACTGCTTGCACTGGCTTTATTTTTACCGGTCAAAGGAGGGAACGAACAATGATCTATGCAGAAATATTTCTGGCCTTCTTTATTCCAAGTATTTTAGGTTATGGGGGAGGGCCTGCCTCTATTCCATTAATCGAAAACCAAGTAGTAGCTACTTATAGTTGGATGACAACTGCTGAATTCAGTGATACGCTCGCTATCGCCAATGCACTGCCAGGCCCAATTGCAACAAAGTTAGCTGGTTACATTGGCTATGAGCAAGGAGGAATTCTAGGGGCTTTTATTGCTCTTTTGGCTACGGTGGGCCCGTCCCTTATCCTTATGTTGCTGCTCCTTAGCCTACTGTACCGCAACCGTAATTCACCGCGAGTAAAGCGGCTTTCAAGCTTTGTCCTGCCGGCAATCGCTGTTTTAATGGCAGATCTTACGTTTGATTTTTTCGCCACTTCTATCGCAGGTATAAATTGGATTCCAACGATTGTTATAGCGGTCATCAGCTATTTTGCCATGGAAAGATTCAAAGTTCATCCTGCCATGGTAATTGGAGCAGGACTTTTAATCGGGGGGCTGTTTTTATAAATATGGAGCATGAAAAGAATTCCTTATATAGTACAAATAAGATTCCATCCACTAGTTTCCCGCTAGTGGATTTTTAAATGCTATTCCCTCGGATCATCTGCTTATGCGATAATATAGTGGTATTATTTCCGTGGGGTGGTACTATATGGATATTGAAATAAGAGAAGTAATAGATGAGGGAAAGACAATTCTCCCTGCCTGTACATTAAAGGGGCAAATCATCGGTATTTATACAGATATACAGAAAATGCAATTTATTATGCAGCAGTTGAAACAGAAAGGATATGTTCATCACGTAATGGATGGGCATTATAAAAGGTTGAAAGTAGAGGAAACATTTCGATTTTATATGAAGATGGCTGGCTGCCCCCAGCCATTGGAGGAGATGTTAGGACTTTTCGGGCTGACAAAATCACGAAAAAAGAAAGTAATGGACCTATCAATCAGTGAGCAGCAACGCCTTGCTTTTTTAAGGCTTTACTTATATGGCGGGACATTTTTAACGATTGAAGAGCCGTATCATCGTATGGATGCGGATACCCGGATTATTACTGCCGGATTGATCCAGCTGATGGCAGAAAGAGGGACGATCTTTCTGTTACTATCGAATAACTTAGAAGACCTTCTTATTTCAACAAATGATATTTTCCGGATTGACTCATCGGGCTGTCATAAGATGGATTTTAATGAAGAACAGCCGACGATTATTGATGAAGAGCCGGTAATTAAAATTGAAAAGATCCAAACGAAGAAAAACGATAAAATGATTCTCTTTAATCCACCTGAAATTGATTATATTGAAAGTATGAATGGTGAAATTTTAGTGAATGTAGCAGGCGTGAGCTATACCTGCTCTCTTACATTACAGGAGCTCGAAAAGCGATTGCGTGCTTATGGCTTTTATCGTTGTCACCGCTCTTATATTGTAAATTTACAAAAGGTACGGGAAATTATCACATGGACTAAAAATAGCTACAGTTTAAAACTCAGTGTAGGGGAGGGAACTGTAGTACCTTTATCTAGAAATAAATTGTCAGAATTAAAAGAACTAATTGGAATTTCGTAGTATTTCCTGGGGAATAATGGGGTACGTTTGTCGACAGGAAGATACACTTCACTGCGTTTTTGCTACAATTCAGCAGAAAACAGCGGTGTGATTTCCTCAATTCAATTACAGTTAGGGTAATCAAACGAATTGAAGGAGGTTGCTTGTATGACGATGGCGGCAATCGAAGTAACAAACGTTAAAAAGGCTTTCGGCACATTTACAGCATTAGAAGATGTTTCATTTACCATTAATAAGGGAGAAATATTCGGTTTCCTTGGTCCAAGCGGGTCGGGAAAAACGACAATGATTAAAATCCTTACAGCACAATTGGAGCAAACAGCAGGAGAAGCCCGTGTATTAGGTTTACCTTCTATTGATATGAAAAAAAGCGAAAATAAAGCGCGCTTTGGCATACTTACTGATAATAGCGGTTTGTACAAAAGGCTGACTGTAGAAGAAAATCTATTACTTTTTAGTAATATCTATGACCTTCCAAAATCGGCAATCGATGAAGCACTTGAATTTGTTAATTTAACAGATGCACGCAAGAAAAAGGTGAGCGAATTATCTAAAGGGATGATTCAACGTGTAACCCTGGCAAGAGCTATTATGCATAAGCCCGACTTATTGTTTTTAGATGAGCCAACTTCAGCTTTGGATCCAGTCAATACGAGACATATTTATAACGGGCTCCGGAAATTGAATGATAAAGGAACGACAATCTTTTTAACAACGCATGATATGACGGAGGCTGAAACACTGTGTAACCGGGTTGCCTTTTTACATAAAGGAAAGGTAAGAGCAATAGGGGAACCTGCACAATTGAAGCATCAGTATAGTGATCATTCTATGACAGTAGAGCTGATGACCGGTGAGGAGCATATTTTGCAGCTGGATGATCATACTGCTGCGGTGAAATTGTCAGAATGGATGAGTGAAAAGTCTATTCTGCGCATCCAAACGAATGAACCGACATTAGGCGATATTTTTATGCAAGTAACGGGGAGTGATTTACAATGAATATTTCAATGAAACGAATCCAAGCAATTTTTATGAAAGATTACAAAGAGTTCTCTCGTAATTATGCGATTTCCATTATGGTCTTCATGCCATTTATTCTAGCGCTTTTTTATAATAAAATGGGAATCAACACGATAGATGCATATTTCATGACAATTAACTTGACGCTTGCGATGGTAACAGCGTTTATTCAAAGCTGCTTAATTGCTGAGGAAAAAGAGAGTAATACATTGCGCAGCTTAATGATGTCACCAGCTAGTATTGCCGATATTTTAATCGGTAAAAGTTCATTGGTTTTCTCCATCTCTGCAATCGTTCTAGCCTTAACGGTATACTTATTAGGCTATAAACCGGCAAATGTTTTAGTCCTAGCATTGGCACTGGCTGTATCCATCGTATTTTATATCGCAGTTGGCACAATTTGTGGTTTATTTACAAAAACGGTAATGGAAGCGTCGGTAGCAACATTACCAGTACTGGTGATATTCTCATTTGGCCCTATGGTACTTGGACTTTCTGAGAAATATCCAATTGCAGGAATTGCTGAATGGCTGCCGAGTGCTCAGCTTATCCTACTGGCAGAGGGGCTAGAGACGGCTATGCCTGCAAAAGAGGTCTTTATATCCTTTGCTGTCATGATTGGATGGACAATTGCAGCAGTTGTTATAGCAAGCATACTTTATAAAAAACGAATGACAGACGATTAATTAGAGAAGCTTGTAACGTATGTGGAGACATTCATGCGTTGCAGGCTTTTTTGCTGTGTAAAAGTTCTTAGCTTAGTAAGGTATAGAGTTTAAAACCGGAGGTGAATGAGGAGAGCGGATAACTGCCCCTGTCCCTTCAAAACAACCCTTCTTAAAATAAATTCTTCACTGCTTATCCACTTAGAAATATGTATATATCAATTAGCTGTATAATAAAATTGATTATTTTATATTTTTAAAACAACCAAAAAAGAGAAATTTCGTGTACAGTAATAAATAGATAAATGAAAGGAAGGGGATTTTCCTATGGGCTATCTATCGATGATTTTCTTCCAAATCGTAGCTCCTATCTTAATTTTGTTGTTCGTAGGAGCCATTTTGCAAAGGAAATTTCAATTTAATTTAAAAGCGTTATCACATTTGATTACCTATTGCTTCATGCCTGCCGCAGTATTTGTTAACATTTACGAAACAGAAATTGAATTATCCATTGTAGGGCAGTTGACGATGTTCATCATTCTTTTCATCGGTAGTCAAATGATATTAAGCCACTCTTTAGCCAAGTTGTTAAAGCTGGATCGTAGTGAATCTGCTGTTTTTAAGAACAGCGTAGTGCTGATTAACTCTGGAAACTATGGTATTCCAGTAGCACAAATGATTTTTGCTGCCCAGCCTATTGGAGTGGCAATCCAAGTTATTCTTGTTATCTTTCAAAATATGACGACATATACATATGGGCTTTATAATCTTATTTCGGCCACAAAATCCGGGAAAGAAATCTTGAAGGATTTTCTAAAGATGCCGATTATTCATGCATTATGGATAGGGGCATTATTGAATTATTTGAATTTGCCTATCCCGCAAACGATTAGAATACCCGTTGATTATGTAGCAGGCGGGTTTGTAGCGGTAGCCCTCATTACCCTCGGAGCCCAATTATCACAAATTGAAATGAAGACGATGTTTAATAAGACAATTTTCGTCAGCTGTTTTACTCGTCTTATTGTAGGACCGGCAGTTGCATTATTTGTTATTTGGGTGCTTGGGATTGACGGTGTAATTGCGCAGTCATTATTTATTGCGAGCTCATTTCCAACTTCACGGAATAGTTCGAGTCTTGCTCTGGAATATGATATTGAATCGGCTACAGCCGCCCAAACCGTCTTACTATCTACGATTATTAGCTGTTTGACAGTTACGGTCGTTATCTATATGTCTACGTTATTATTTGTGTAATTTCAATCCGGCTAGTTAGAATAGCCGGATTTTTTATTTTTAAAGGGATATCTTTCATGCTATTATTTGCTCTTTTGTTGCTTCGCTAATAATTCCTAGCACAACTATGAGAAAGAGGAGAATCAAGGAGTTCTTTGTTTCGAAAGGTGCCTTTGCTTATATCCGCAAAATACCTTTCACTTTTTCAGCATGTATCTTTCTTTCATTTACTTACCTGCCAGATTTCCGATAATACTTATTTTGTCAACATTGTTCGTTTCTCCGCTTGGCTGCCTCTCTTTAAACTACTCATTTCCTTCCAAAATAGAACCAGCGAAAACGGTATATAAAAACCGCCATGCATGGGCATGACGGTTTCATAGGATATCAATTGAAACAGAACTTTTTTAGGCGCCTTTGTAAGCGATATTGAAAATATAGAGATCGGCGCTTAAATTTTAGAACAGTTAATTGCGATGCGAGCACCGGGTAAGGGTGCAGGCATGATTTTGTTTAAATTAAACGTTAGCTAATGGTTCTTTCACGTATGGGTTCGAAAGGTCCATACCATCTAAAGTTAAGCCTAAAGCTTTTGCAACACCTTCACCATAAGCTGGGTCAGCTAGGTAGCAGTGCAGGATATGGCGGCGTTGGATGAATTCTTCAACACCTTGTAGGTTTGCAGCTGTATTGTTGAATAGCTGTTGTTTTTGGTCATCGCTCATTAAGTTGAACAGCTTACCTGGCTGTTCGAAGTAGTTGTTGTCATCTTCGCGGAAATCGTAGATGTCAGCAGCTCCTTCTAGAGCTAATGCAGGCTCTTTGTACTGCGGCTGTGCTTGAAGAGCACCATAGCTGTTTGGATAGTAACTTAATGCAGCACCGTTGTTTCCGTCAGCACGGCCTTGGCCATCACGGTGATAAACCATGAATGGGCAGCGTGGTGTGTTAACTGGAATTTGGTGGTGGTTGACACCTAAACGGTAACGAGTTGCATCTTGGTAAGCAAATAGACGTGCTTGTAACATGCGGTCTGGAGAGAAGCCGATACCAGGTACTACATTAGATGGAGCGAATGCTGCTTGCTCAACATCAGCGAAGTAGTTTTCTGGGTTACGGTTCAATTCGAATTCACCGACTGGGATTAGTGGGTATTCAGATTTATACCAAACTTTTGTTAAGTCGAATGGATTATCTTTGCTATTGCGAGCTTGCTCTTCAGTCATCACTTGGATGTACATTTTCCATTTAGGGAAGTCGCCTTTTTCAATTGAATCGAATAGGTCGCGTTGAGAAGACTCGCGGTCTTGACCGATTACTGCAGCAGCTTCTGCATCAGTCAAGTTTTTGATGCCTTGTTGTGTATGGAAGTGGAATTTTACGTAAACACGCTCTCCAGCTTCATTGATCATTGAATATGTGTGAGAACCAAAACCGTGCATGTTGCGGTAGCCAGTAGGGAGACCACGGTCAGACATGACGATTGTTACCTGATGTAATGCTTCAGGTAAAGAAGTCCAGAAATCCCAGTTAGAATTTGCGTTGTGCATGTTTGTTTTTGGATCACGTTTTACAACGTGGTTCAAGTCTGGGAAGTGCAATGGATCACGGAAGAAGAATACAGGCGTATTGTTACCTACTAGGTCCCAGTTTCCTTCTTCAGTATAGAATTTTAAAGCGAAGCCGCGGATATCGCGTTCTGCATCAGCAGCACCACGTTCACCGGCTACTGTAGAGAAGCGGGCAAACATTTCTGTTTTCTTTCCTACTTCAGAGAAGATTTTTGCTTTTGTGTATTTTGTAATATCGTGCGTCACTGTGAAAGTACCGAAAGCACCAGAGCCTTTTGCGTGCATGCGGCGCTCAGGGATTACTTCACGGTTGAAGTTCGCTAATTTTTCAATTAAGAATACGTCTTGTAATAAAATTGGACCACGGCGACCAGCTGTCAATACATCATCATTGCTGACAACTGGAGTACCAGTAGCAGTCGTTAATGGACGGTTATTAAGATTTGTCATGTAAATGTACCCCCTAAAATCAATTTAAAAAACCTTTCGTCAATTAATATATCAAAACTAAATCATAATTTCTACTAAATTATAATGATTCTTATTAAGAAATTTTTATTATTGAAAAATACGCGAATAATCAAAGGGTAATGAAAAGTATTAGAAATATAATAATAGCTTTGTTTTTTGTCCCTGTGTTTAGCTGATATGAGGAGGTGTAGAGAAAGGGAATATGTTTCCCGAATAGTTTTCACTGTGGCCATGTTGAAAATAAAGGGTCCTAATTGAAAATGGAACTTGTTGAAATAGCGAATTTTATAAGTAGAAAACAAGATATTTGGGGAATTATGTAGAAGTGAGAGATCTGTTTGTATTTTTCCTGTACACTGGAAAATAACTATGGAAAGAAGGGATGATATACAGTGCAACTTACGTTAACATTTATCATTCTTATCGTAACGGTAGCCTTGTTCATGACAAATCGATTACGGGGTGACCTTGTTGCGCTTATGGCCCTCCTAGCCTTTGTTGTGGCCGGTATTTTAACACCAGTTGAAGCGCTTGCTGGTTTTTCTAATTCAGTTGTTATTATGATAGCAGGGCTATTTGTCGTGGGGGCCGGTATTTTACGAACGGGCCTGGCAGGAATGGCAGGGAATCTTTTACTGAAGTGGTCGGGTGACAGTGAACTAAAGCTTTTTATTTTACTGTTAGTAATTGTTGCTGCGGTAGGTGCATTTATGAGTAACACAGGCACAGTGGCATTAATGCTGCCTATTGTTGTAAGTATTGCCATGAGTATTAAGGTCAGCCCGTCAAAGTTTCTTATGCCGCTTTCCTATATTGCGAGCATGTCAGGGTTGATGACATTGATCGCATCGCCTCCCAATTTAATTGTTAGTCAAATTCTGGAGGAATACGGCTATGAAAAGCTTGGTTTCTTTACAATCACACCAATCGGAATTATTGCTACCATTACCGTCATTCTTTATTTAGTGATTATCCGAAATATCCTGCTGCCAAAGGAACAAAATAATTCGCAATCAGACGCAGGATATAAGCTGTCACCAAAGAAAATTGCCAGAGAGTATGCACTTGAGGACAAGATGTTCCGTGTTGTTGTACCTGAGAGCTCCCCGTTAATTGATAAGGCCCTTGCGGAATTGAAGCTGCCAGCGAAATATCATATTTATGTAATGAAGATTCAACGACGTGCTTCAGAAGGCATTAACTTATTAGCGATGACTTATCAGGAAATGGCCGGTCCAACAAGTATCATCCATGCAAATGATGTGCTTTATATACAGGGGCTAGCGCCGGATGTAGAAAATTTTGTACTGGATAATAGTTTACTATTAGAAATGATGACAGATAAGGATTTGAAGGATCTTATTTCAAAAAAGATTGGAGTAGCTGAAGTACTATTAACCCCATCATCCCGATTGATAGGTGAATCGGTAAGTAAAAGTGGTTTCCGAGAAAGGTACAATGTGAACATACTAGGTATTAATCGAAAGGGAACATATTTGCTTCAGGATATGGCGCAGCAAAAGCTTCGTTTTGGGGATGCAATTCTTGTACAGGGAGCATGGGAAGAGATTGACATGCTTTCACGTGAAACACAAGATGTAGTTGTTATTGGACAGCCGAGAGAGCAGGCTGGATTGGCGGCAGCCAGTGGAAAGGCATGGATTGCAGGTCTCGTTATGCTGCTGGTTGTAGGGCTAATGGTGTTTGAGGTGTTCGATGCTGTCATTGCCGTGTTAATTGGGGCTGTATTAATGATTATAACAGGCTGCCTTCGTAATATGGATGATGCATATGGAAAGATGAATTTTGAGAGTATTGTTTTGGTAGCAGCAATGCTGCCGATGGCGACAGCTCTCGAAAAGACAGGAGGAATGACCATACTGTCAAATGCAATTATCGATCTCCTCGGTGGTTTTGGTCCATATGGTGTCTTGATGGGTGTATATGCACTGACGGTTGTATTTGGCCAGTTTGTAAGCAACACGGCAACAGCTGTTCTTTTCGCACCTATCGCTATGACGGCAGCTATAGCCATGGATGCAAATCCGTATACCTTCATGATTGCAGTAGCGGCGGCTTCTGGCATGGCATTTGCTACACCGATTGCTTCCCCGACGAACTCACTTGTTATGACAGCTGGCGGCTATCAATTCATGGATTTTATTAAGGTAGGTGCGCCGCTGCAGATCATCATGTTCATCGTCATGATGGTAGTCGTACCTCTGCTATTTCCATTTTAGCTAGAGTTCCGGCTGAAATAGGAGGTATAAGAAAAGCTCTGCTGATTTGTCAGCAGAGCTTTTTCGTGTAGATAACGTAAAGGTTAAATGGATTATTTTTCACGTGAAACATCACTGCGATTAGTGGATGTCTCTCTTTTTAAAGTTACCGCCGCGCACTTCCGATACGTCGGATACAACTACAAATGCACCTGGGTCATGTTCCCGGATAATATCTAGCAGTTTTGTTTCCTCCATACGGTTGATTACACATGTAATAATTTCAGATTCCTCATTAGAGAAACCGCCACGTCCCGTCGTATATGTAAGACTTCTACCAAGACGTGCCTGGACGGCATCTCCGATATCTCTAGAGTTTTTACTAATGATTTGGACAGATTTCGATTTTTCGAGGCCGACTTGTACGATATCGATAACGGTTTTAGCGATATAATAAGTCAATGCAGAATAAAGTGCACTTTCTAAATTATAAACAAATGCAGCTATGGCAAATATAAATACATTAATAAGTAGGATGATATCTCCAACAGAGAATGGTACCTTACGTGAGATAAGTACAGCCAAAACTTCAGAGCCGTCAAGCGCGCCTCCATTACGAAGCACGATACCAATACCAACCCCAAGTAAAATACCACCAGAAGCCACAACTAAAAGATGGTCCTTTTCCGATAAAATCGGGGAAATGTCATGCATTAATACAGTACCTAAAGATAAGGCAGTGATACCGACAACACTCATAATCGCGAAAGTTTTACCGATTTGTTTATAGCCGAGGTATACGAAGGGGATATTTAAGATGAATAGAAACAGACCGAGTGGTAACTCTAGAACTTCTGCTCCCATGATACTGACTCCGGTTACACCGCCGTCAATGACGTTGTTTGGAATCAATACTGCCTCAAGACCATAAGCGGCAATGGCAGCGCCGATAATGATCATGATCATTTTTCTTATGTTTACAGCCAGCTTACTTTTCAATATAGTTTCCTCCTTTTTATTTTAGCCAATTGCTATTATACATTAATTTAGCTTTAGACCATATTTTCACGTAATAAAAGTAGATAAAAACTGTAATTTAAAGAGACAGGCCCTTTAATATGTAGCATGTGAATCGGAATTCTATAATTAATTATACGGGCATAAAGTAATAAAGTTTCATTTCATATGAAACTTTAGCCTATACGTACCTGAAAAAATTTAAACACACCTGTTTTCCAGGTGTGTTTAAATTGTCACGATTTCGCCTTATTTTTATTGGAAAAATATGCAACCAATTATTTAGGGAAACCGTACATGTATTATGACTTATCACACGCCTCATAAATGGAGGCGATCCATTTGCTATGGGAGTTGTCGCGTAGATTTTTTAACAGCCCTTGCTCTACTGCAGGAGAGAGTGATGGAGCTATTAGATGATTGCGCAAAAGCTCAATAGACTCATGGATCAAATCATCATCAATTTCCTCTAACTTTTTATTCAAAAATACAATCAGTTCAGCCTTATCCATCTTGATAGAGGTAGCGTTAATAGCCTGTAGCCATTCAGCATCAAAGAACGGGATCTTGGCATGTTCAGCAATGATGGAGACTTTTTCTAACAAAGAGTTGCAAAGCGTCTCCAAATCGATTTCGATGCCTCCCTGAAAGAATAACTCACAATAGCTTCGGGCAAAGGATTGAATGATGAATACCACATCTGGAACCATATGCTCAGGTGTATTAGCAAATTGTTTCACTACAATACGGTGTACGAGACGGTTCAGTAATTTATTGTAAAATTCTATCTTCTCGAAAATTTTCTCGTTGAAGGTAATTTGGGACTCCTTCATGAAAAGCCGTGCAAAATGAGCATGTTTTTTAAATGTAGAAAAGGTGTGATGATAATAGTCATACAACAGGAGGCTGTCTGGTCGTTTAGAATTGACCACCTGTTCAATATCTGCGACAATTTCGCTCATGAAATAGTCGATTAATGCAAAAATAAGTTCATCTTTTGACTTAAAAGAAAGGTAAAAGGCTCCTTTGGAAATCCCGCATTTATCGGTTATTTGTTGAATGGAAGTCGCTTCAATTCCCTGTTCTGCAAACAATTGCAGGGCATTCTCCATTATTAATTGTTTTTTTACCATGTAAGACACTCCTGCTCAATTTATTGACTTTTGACCGATTAGTCATTATTATAGGTAAATGTATGAATGAAGTCAAATTAAGGTAGGTGTAATAGTGAAAGGTTTAGTTAATTTCGTCCTGAAGAATAAACTGGCTGTCTGGTTGTTAACCATCATCATTACCGTGTCAGGTATTTATTCGGGGACGCGAATGAAAATGGAATCCATTCCTGATATTTCAATCCCTTACTTGATTGTGATGGGAGTGTACCCGGGAGCTACTCCTGAGCAAGTAATGGATGATGTCTCGATTCCGTTTGAAAAAGCGGTTGAAGGGCTTGAGGATGTCAAGGCTGTTTATTCTACCTCTTCTCCTAATGTAGCGCAGGTACAGGTAGAGTACGAGTATGGCGTTGATATGGATGAAAAAAAGCGTCAGCTAGAATCGGCGCTCGATGGCGTAACATTACCTGAAGAAGCACAAGAACCAACGATCATGGCAATCAGTATGAATATGATGCCGGTTATTGCACTATCTGTAAGTAGTTCAGAGGAAGACATTGTCGATCTGACTTCCACAGTAGAAGATATTTTATTACCGAAAATTGAAAAGATTGATGGCGTTGCTTCAGCAACAATCACAGGTCAGCACATTGAGCAAATTTCATTCACATATGATAATGCGAAAATGGAAGCGCTTGGCTTAACTGAAGACACAGTAAAACAAATGATTCAGGCAAGTGATATGGCTGTTTCATTAGGATTATATGACTTTGCTGTCGGCGAACAGGCAGTTTCGGTTGACGGTAAGGTAAAATCAGTTGAAGAGCTGCAGGAATTATTGATTCCTGTAACACCATCAGCTGCCAACCCTTCACCATTCGTTCGCTTAGGCGATATTGCAACGATTGAAGTAGAAGGGAAAGTCCAATCTGTATCACGTACAAATGGTGAAGATGCGATTGCTGTTCAAATCGTAAAAGGCCAGGAAGCGAATACAGTTGATGTAGTAGATGCAGTGAAGGATTTAATCGAGGAAGAGGAAAAAGCAATCGATGGATTGATTGTTGATGTATCCCTTGACCAAGGTGAACCGATTAAGGAATCTGTATTTACAATGGTTGAAAAAGCGTTATTTGGTGGATTGATCGCTGTATTGATCATTCTGTTGTTCCTGCGTGATTTTAAATCTACAATTATTTCTATTATTTCTATTCCGGTATCCATCTTTATGGCGCTGCTGCTATTAAACTGGATGGATATCACGTTAAATATTATGACGCTGGGTGCTATCACAGTTGCAATTGGTCGTGTAATCGATGATTCGATTGTAGTAGTAGAAAACATCTACCGCCGTATGCATTTGAAAGAAGAAAAACTAACGGGCCGCGCGTTAATCCGTGAGGCAACAATTGAAATGTTCAAGCCGATCCTATCTTCAACACTAGTAACGGTTGCGGTATTTGCTCCACTTATTTTTGTTGGCGGGATGGTAGGCGAACTGTTCATGCCGTTCGCATTAACGATGACATTTGCGTTAGGTGCTTCCCTGCTTGTTGCGATTACAATCGTACCAGCGCTTTCACACTTCTTATTCCGTAAGAAACTATATGGAACAAAATCTGAAAGTCAGCATAAAGAAGTTGGTAAGTTAGCTAATTGGTACCGGGGCGTATTAGAAAAATGCTTGAACCACAAATGGATTACATCACTTATAGCTGTTGTTCTATTAGTAGGTTCATTAGCATTGACACCGTTAATCGGCTTCTCCTTCATGGGATCTCAAGAAGAGAAAGTAATGTACTTAACGTATACACCTGCAACTGGTGAGCTGATGGAAGATACGACGAAGAATATCGAAGAAGTAGAACAAGAGCTGAGAAAGAATAAAGATATCGATATTCTACAAGTTTCTATTAATGATCCGGATAATGTAGACCCTGCAGCCATGATGATGGGTGGCGGAGGCGGCGGTGCATTAATGTACCTGATCTTTGACCCAGATATGGAGGACTTCCCGAAAGCGCGTGAAGAAGTTGAAGAATATGTATTCAACATTGGACAAACGGGCGAATGGAAATCACAAAACTTCGCGATGTCAACATCATCGAATGAAGTAAGCTACACATTATATAGTGAAGATTTAGAGGACCTTGGTACTGCAGTTAAGCAGGTGGAAGAGGCCTTAAATGAAGTAGATGGTTTAGAAGATGTAACTTCAGATTATGAAGATGCTTATGTAGAACATGTATTGACAGTAAATCAGCAAGATGTACTGCAATACGGCTTAACAACAGGCCAAATCGTCATGGCACTATCTGAAACGTCTTCGAAAGAAGTATTAACAACAGTACGCCATGATGGCGAAGATCTAGAAGTGATTGTACAGCGCCAAGCAAAAGCAGCGGCAACATCTATTGATGATGTGCTTGCTACTGAAGTACAAACTGCTATGGGAACAACAACGACAATCGGTGATCTTGTTGGTGTAGAAGAAGGCGAAGCCCTGAACTCGCTTTCTCGTTCAAAAGGTGAATACTTTGCTACAGTATCAGGAACAATCACTGAAGATGATATTTCAAAAGCAACTTCTGCTGCTGATAAAAAAGTCGATGATCTTGATTTGCCAAAAGGTGTTACAACTGGCGTAGCAGGTGTTGCAGCAGATATGGCTGAAACATTTACACAGCTTGGATTAGCGATGATTGCAGCGATTGCAATTGTATACTTCATCCTTGTTGTAACATTTGGTGAAGGATTAGCACCGTTTGCTATCCTGTTCTCTCTACCGTTCGCGGTTATTGGTTCATGGGTAGGCTTATGGGCAACAAACCAAACAATTTCTGTATCTGTTATGATGGGTCTATTGATGTTGATCGGTATCGTTGTTACGAACGCTATCGTCTTAGTAGACCGGATCATCCATATGGAACGTGATGGCTTGACAATGCGTGAGGCGATATTAGAAGCCGGGGCAACACGTCTTCGTCCAATCCTCATGACGGCGATTGCAACAATTGGTGCGATGGTACCAATGGCATTAGGCGTCGGTGGTGGAGGCGGCCTGATTTCAAAAGACTTAGCTATCACAGTAATCGGTGGTCTATTATCTTCTACATTATTAACGCTTGTAATTGTACCAATCGTGTACGAAGTGTTATCGAAATTGTGGAAGAAGAACCGTAAAGAAGTAGAAGAAAACTAATTCAATCTAAACAGCGGGAAACATTGGTTTCTCGCTGTTTTTTTAAGCTAAGAAAGTATAGATACTTTGAGGTATAGGAATGTCTGGGCATTCGAGCAGCTAAACCGGTGCAAATGCGCTTTTCTTAATATGTTGAAAGAAAGGGATGGGGGAAATGAAAAAGTTATGGCATAACGGTTTGATTTATACAATGGAAGCAGAAGGGAAAACAGTAGAGGCTGTTTTAACTGAAGGAGATCGAATTATACAGACGGGCGCCATGGAACAGTTAAGGGAATTGGCGGATGAACAGATAGATCTTCAGGGAGCTGTGATGTATCCAGGGTTTGTTGATAGTCATATACATCTCATCATGTACGGCCAGAAGCTGCAGAGGCTGGATTTGTCAAAGGTGGAAAGTACGCAGGAAATGCTGGCACTGATACAGAAACGGGCATTGACTCTTCAGGAAGGGGAATGGCTATTCGGTGAGGGGTGGAATGAAAATAACTTCCCGGATAGAAGAATTCCATCTATTGAAGAGCTGGATGCAGTGTATAAAGGGCCAATCATTTTATCGCGTATTTGCCATCATGTATATCTTTGTAATACAGAAGCTTTACGTAAAGGCGGCATCTCTATAGAAAGCGAGAATCCTCCAGGAGGAGAAGTCGGCCGTAATAGCAGAGG
>JAPSKP010000162.1 GCA_031181585.1 Lysinibacillus sp. | reverse complement strand
TTAAATTTTTTCGAACTATTTTTCCATTTCTGATAATCTCTGTAGGTAAATGGAGTGGGAGGGAGAGATCTGCACCGACATCCGCTTTTGTTGCATTTGCGAAGGAGGGCTTCTTTAAAATGCTTAGCTCACCATTTGTTTCGAAAATAGCATAGTGGACTTCGTTAAAAGAAAAAATCCCCTGTTCCCTTAATAACATTCCAAGCTCATCGGTATGCATACGAGCCTTCTTCATGCCTTTTTTTATGATTGTGCCATTTTGAATTAAAATCGTCGGTCGATCATCAATAAGTAATCGGATTTTTGAAAAATTCAAGGTTAGAAAACTAATTAAAAGAGTAAGGAGAGTCCAACAAATCAGTGCAAAAAACCCATCCCAATAGTCGGTTTCATGCTGCGTAGAAATATCAGCCGCGATTGAACCGATTGTGATTCCGGTAATATAGTGGAAAAAGGTTAATTGGCTAAGTTGTTTTTTTCCTATTATACGAGCCAAAACAAGTATTGTAAAAAAGGAAAGTATGGATCTTAACAGTGTCTCCCCAAAATGAATGTTACTAAAACCGTCCATGATAATGCTCCTTTCGCTATAGTTCTATAATGAGCTGAAGGAAGGTACTGTATGCAGTCTAAAAAAAGGGGAAAAAAAAACTGTACCTCAAGGGTTAGAATTCTTTCTAGCCTTTGGGGTGCAGTTCTGTAAAATTTAATTTAGGTATTTGAAACGCCATAGATTGAATGTATGAGATGAGGATTCGTAACTAGTCCCTCTTTTATCCTCACTTCGTGCATTTTATTTTTATAAGAGAACTTAAAAATGCCGTTATCAAAGTCTGTTCCAAGTTCTTTAAAGAAAATTCCTTCGATGGAGACTGATTTTGGACAGGTGAAGACGATTTTATAGTTATCTAAATCCTGGACTACATATGCACGTACACCTTTTTCAAATGTTTCATGTTCCTCATCAATGGGACGCTTCACGGCAACAATGTGGAAATCGGCAAAAGGTACTTCTTTAAGTAAAACATTCAAAAATGAACCCTTTGTAATTTCTTCCCACCTGCTTTGAGCACTTTGTCCAACAATTATTTGGGTAATATTTTTTTCACGCGCAATCTCGGCAACTACTTTTTGAATTGGATGTTTCTCGTTATCCCGAACGATAAACTCTTCTACCTCTAATTCTCTGGAAAGTTCGGACCATCTCTCAATATAGCCTGACTTTTCAGCATCAAAAGCGTCAAGCGGCTTAGCGTCAACGGTTAATATATAAAGCGGACAATCTAGTAACGTCGCAAGTTTATGCCCTCTACGAATAAGACGCTCGCCATTAAGTCCGTAATAAACACAAACTAAAATACTTTCATCCATTCTTTTCGCATGCTTCATTGATAGTTTGCTCCTCTTAATATAAGTTTGTTATTAAAATATACTATTTATCTTTAAGCAAAAAACTGTATAAATAAGCAAAAGTAAATGCGAATTGAGTGCATCTCATCCGTTCCTATTGTATACTTATTATTACAATATTTAATAATTTTCGTGAAAGATACTATAAAATTGACATATTTGTAAAATGGTTGGGACTTTGGAATTTAACATCTTTATGACACATTATTATGAAGTGAGTAATTTTGCAAGTCAAGAGGATAGAGTGAATTCGTTAAATTTGATCTATGTTACAAATTTAGGAGGTATTAGCTTGTGACAATTGAAATTGCCATCATACTAACTCCGTTTATTATGGCAGCACTGATTCCCTTATTTCATAGGCGACTACAAAGAAGTTTTATAGGTTGGGTCGTACTCGTAGTTCCCGTTAGTTTATTCCTTATTCTGACTACATATATCCCTCATATAGCAAATGGAAAAACCGTTTCCCATACCTATGAGTGGATCCCCTCATTCAATATAAATTTCACGACGTATATAGATGGATTAAGCTTGATCTTAAGCTTATTAATAACTGGTGTCGGAAGTTTAGTGATATTGTATTCCAATTTTTATCTGTCGATGAAAGAATCACTTCATCATTTTTATTGTTATTTATTGCTCTTTATGGGCGCGATGCTAGGCGTTGTATTCTCGGATAATTTAATGGTTCTTTATGCATTTTGGGAATTAACGAGTGTATCGTCCTTCCTCTTAATCGCATTTTGGCATCACCGCAAAGCGTCAAGGGCAGGTGCCCGTAAATCCATGACGATCACCGTATCGGGTGGCGTAGCCATGATGGTGGGATTCCTAATGCTTTATACAATGTCTGGAACATTCAGCATAAGAGAAATTGTAGCGGAAGTCGATCAAATCAGTGAACAGGCATTATTTATTCCGGCTCTTGTATTGATATTATTGGGTGCATTTACCAAATCCGCTCAATTCCCGTTTCATATTTGGCTGCCAGATGCAATGGAAGCTCCTACACCGGTTAGTGCTTATCTGCATTCTGCAACAATGGTGAAGGCGGGTATTTATTTAGTTGCACGCTTCACACCTGTTTTTGGTGGAGAGATGGTTTGGTTCTGGGCGGTTACGGGAGTCGGGTTAATTACGTTGTTTTGGGGAGCATTCAATGCAGTTCGACAGTACGATTTAAAAGCGATATTAGCATATTCCACAGTCAGCCAACTCGGCTTAATTATGAGTTTATTGGGACTCGGTTCCGCTGCAGTCCATTTAGGCTACTCAACAAGCTCTGTCATCTATACGCAAGCAACTTTTGCTGCTCTTTTCCATCTAATTAACCACTCAACCTTTAAAGGTGCACTATTCATGATGGTCGGAATTATCGATCATGAGATAGGAACACGTGACATCAGGCGTCTCGGGGGATTGATGTCTATTCTGCCATTTACATTCACGATTGCTATAATTGGCTGTTTTTCCATGGCCGGGTTACCGCCTTTCAATGGTTTCCTAAGCAAGGAAATGTTCTTTGCAGCTACAGTAACAATTACGGAATTGGATATCTTCTCTATCGAGAACATCGGAATATTTATTCCGATTATTGCTTGGGTAGCAAGTATTTTAACATTTGTTTACTGCGTCATTATTGTTAGTAAAACGTTCTTTGGCAAGATTAAACTGGATTTAGCGGAGAAGCATCCGCATGAAGCTCCATTTGGTATGTTACTCTC
>JAPSKP010000074.1:2704-16907 GCA_031181585.1 Lysinibacillus sp. | reverse complement strand
GTATGCACCAGTAGATGACTGTTGCTAAAAATGAATCCTCGCAGCTAAGGGCAGCCGCGAAGATTTCATGCACGGTCTTGAATACGCCCGGTTGTTTTGTCATAGAGCACCTGCACCTTCCCGATCGACCCGTTACGATGCTTCGCTACGATGATTTCAAGGGGGTCAAACTTGTTTGTTTTTTCTTTGTTGTAGTAGCTGTCACGGTATAGCAGCAGCACCACATCCGCATCCTGCTCGATATTGCCGGAATCACGGATATCGCTGAGCATCGGCCTTTTCTCCAGCCGGCTCTCACTGTTACGGTTCAGCTGGGAAAGGCAGATGACTGGACATTGAAAGTCCTTTGCCAGTGCCTTCAACCCGCGGCTGATTTGACCGATTGCCTGAACGTGCGGCAGGCTTTCATCCGTCTGCATGATTTGCAGGTAGTCGATGAACACGATAAGCGGTTTATCTGGATGGCTTTTCTTCGTCCGCCTTACTTGCACCCGCATTTTTTCTACGGACAAAACAGAGCGCTCGTCAATTTCGATACTTCTCGTATAGAGGCTGTTTAATACCTTGCTCCAGCGCAGTTTGTCCTCTTCTGTCATGCGCCCGTATGGATCGTGCAGATGATGGCGGTTAAAATCGCCGATCTGTGCAACCATGCGCTTCAGCAGTGCATCACGGCTCATCTCAAGTGAAAAAATCAAAGCGGTATGTTCCAATCCGGCGGCTAATGCAAAGCAGGTCATCACATCCGTCTTCCCCATCGACGGCCTTGCAGCTAAAATGGTCAGCTCCCCAGGCTTGAAACCTTCCAAAAGCCGGTTGAGCGGCGTAATGCCGGTCGTGATGGAAGGTTCGATAACAGTATGCAAGAACGGCCAGTCGTGCATCGACATAAGAGCCGGCTTAATGCTTGTATCCACAGGCATGACCGTATCCTGAATTCGATCGAGGTGCTCCTGAATCGCTTCGACCTTCCAGTTTTCCTGCTGGGCCTGGAGCAGCAGCTGCAGTTTCCGCCGCTCTTTATACTGCTCCAGCAGCACCTCGCAGTATGCTTCGAACTTCTCCTCGTTTGCATATTGCTGCAGGCTTTGTAAATAGCCGGCACCCCCGAAATGCTCTGCGCCAAAGCGTGCAATCAGCGTGACGATATCGATCATCGCATTTTCACTTTTCAGCTGCTGCATGCATTGCAGTAAATTCCGGTGATGTACGGCAGTAAACATGGCTGGGTGTAAAACCGTATCATCCAAAAAATGTGCATCCTGAAGAACTACGGCCAATATGCTTTGCTCGAGCATGTCATGCATAGCCATCACCAAAAAGTTCATGCGGGTACAGTGTGAGCTGCTGCTGGCAAGCCTTGCGGACCTGCATAAGCATTTTTATGACATCTGCTCCATTTTCCAGGGCTTCATACACGTCAAGGAACACCTGCCCCTCATCCACTCCCCATTGCGCGCCAATCGCTTTTGCATACAACAGTACATCGCTGCTTTCTTTAATTATTTTTTCTTTATTTCTTTCTTTACTTCTTAGGGCGCCGCCGGCCGTTGATATATCAGCGTTTCCGGCCATTTTCCTCCTTCTGCCTGAGGTGCTTTCCCCTTCTACCCGATGCGTAATCGTACCGCAATTAGAAGCATCATCACCATCAGATGGAAGCGTGCTCCTATTAGATGTACTGTCTACAACTAACATTTCCTGCAGCACTTCATAACGGATGCGGTAATATGTACCTTTGCCATCAAACGTCCTTCTTTCAACCAACTGCATGGTACATACGGATCTGATTGTACGCTCTATTGTACTTTTCGATAAAAATGGCAGCTGCTTCAGCCAATTGTCCATTTTGCATTGATACCATTTATAGCCCTCCACTATCTTTCTTGAAAATTGAAGATTGTAATAGAGCTGCTGCAGAAAGATTGCTTCATGCAGACCGGCTTTTACAGCCAGTTGCTTATAAACGGGCACGGAGTCACAGTTCACCAGCTTTCTCATTTGCTCCCCTCCCAAAAGTACGGAAATACCCGCTCTATATAATTTCTCCTTACATACGGCGCACGGAATGTCTGCATCAAGTAATAGGCGCCGCTTTCCGTCCAAACGAAACAAACAGGCGGATACTGCTGTCCCCCATACATTCCCTTCCACTCATTCAGCGCCATGCCGGACAGCACAAAGTAATGCACCCCTTCTGTCAGCATATGGCGATGCCTTGCGAAATTGCGCAGCAGATGCTGCCTGCTCACCCCCAGCCTATCTGCCAAATCGAATGTCAGCAGTACCTGTAGTCCTTGCCAATTCATTGTTCATTCCCCCTTTATACATATGAATCGCAGGGACTCATCAAAAAAGGGACATTTCTTCAAAATTTTTTACAAACTTTTTTGACATAAATTCTGTGTTAAAGGTTATTGTTCCTATTCGAAGTTTGCGAACATTCATTGTGAAATAGACGTATCAACTCATGGCTGTTGTTGATCGTAATTGATGAAACTTACAGTAAACCAATATCGTCTAATTTTTCTATAAAAAGGTTGCTTATTTATTCATCTAACAGTACAGGTTTGTTCAATAAGTAATCACAGAAGGAAGAGCATTTACGCCAAAACAAGATAAGACGTATGAATGTCTGATAATAAAGAAGGCAAAAAATGGAGACGAAGCACATTCGTATCATGACACGGCATAAATAAAAATAGATGGAGGTATAGTGATGTGGATACTATTTGGGGTGATTGCATTAGCAGCAACCCTTATAAACCTTTATGTGTATGCAGCTGGAAAGGATTATAAGCTTGCTATGGCGTTGGGGTTATCATTTACAGCATTAACACTTTGTGCAGAATACAGTCTTGTATCGGAGTGGGTAAACAAAGAAGATTGGTCACTTTTAGGGGAAGTACCTAATTACGGAAGGGCACTATGGTTTTTCACAATTGTCTCTATCTTACTAAATATCGCACCTCTATTTCTAGAACGAAAAGGTAAGAACCAATGACTTATTGTCATATCAACTATTGTGTAAGTCTTTCTATATCACTACCGGGGACGTTAGGTAAATAAGGCAATAAATTAAACGGAACCACCAACTTTATGGAAGTCCTTTTTCCTATAAATATCAACAGTGAACATTCACATAGCCAACACAAAACAAAGCGCCGAAAACACTGTATGTACAGCGCTTCGCGGCGTTCCGTTTCCCTTGATATATTGATCTCAAACAGTGCTGCATAAGCCGCAGCCCTTCTCTTTAAGAAGCGTTAAACTTGGATACCACACTTTGTAAATCTTCGGCTAAATGTGCTAAAGACACAGCTGCTGCATTTACTTCTTCCATAGAAGCAAGCTGCTCTTCGGATGCGGAAGCAACCGAAACAGCATTTCCAGCAGTTACTTGTGACATATCGGCCATTTGCAGTGACTGTGCCGACACAGCTTCCATTTTCGAGTGGATGCCGCCGGAAACAGCCGTAATCTGTTTCACTTGTCCCTGAACCTGCCCGATAATCGTCAATATTTCATCAAACGTAGCTTTTGTATTATGGGAAATCGTGATTCCTGTATTCACCCGTTCCTTCACGTCATGAATGGATGTCACCGTATTGACGGTATCCTTTTCAATCTCCGCTGCAATACGCGAAATGTCTGATACAGAATGCTTTGTCTGCTCGGAAAGCTTCTTCACCTCGTCCGCCACGACAGCAAACCCTTTACCCGCTTCCCCTGCCCGCGCAGCCTCAATAGCCGCATTCAAGGCTAATAAGTTTGTCTGTTCCGAAATGTCCTGCACAAGTTTCAGGATATTTACGATTTCCTTTGTGCGGCCGGTAAGCATTGTCAAAGAATGGTCTGTCCGTTCAACTGTTGTCTGAATTAAATTCATCTGTGAAACAGTATCTTCAACAAAAACAGATCCTTTTTGAACTTTGTCATTCGTCGATACAGACAGCTCCATGGCATGATCCGCCTGTTTTGCGATCTCTTTTGCATCGTGCAGTACTTCCTGCGCGAAAGTTGAAGATTCCTCAGACATCTCTGTTTGCTGGGTAGCAGCATCTGAGACATCCTGAATCGAGATGGAGATGAGCTCTGTTCCCTTCATCGTTTCATCCGCACTGGCCATCAGCTCCTCGGCGGAGGCAGCAACCTGGTCGGCACTGCTGGATACATGTGAAATAATATCCTTTAAATTACCGGCCATCTGTTTGAAGGACTGCTGTAAATCCGCCACTTCATCACGCGTATGGATTTTCTCAAATTGCACACCCAAATTCCCATCTGCAATTTGCTTTGCATTTTCGGTCATATTGCGAATCGGCGCAACAATCCGATTCGTGAAGTAAAGTGCTGCCCCGATACTTACTACTAAAATGATCGTTGCCAGTATAATAGACATCCAGACAATCTGTGTAATTTTACTTTGCAGCTCTGCCTGCATGGAAGCATATCCTGCACTTACGTCCCTTTTTAACTCAATCACATCATTGACAATCCCTTTTGTCCTCAGGGACTGCCGTTTGATTTCCGTAACATTGGCCGTTTGCAGGGATTCTGCTGTCACGGCTGCAACGTCTGCAAATTTCATTTCAAACCGTTTGCCGAGTTCTTGCTGCCGTTCGGTTGTATAAGCGGCTTGCAGCTGTTGATAAATTTTTTCCGTTTCAGCCATATCATTTTCAATGTCCTGCTTATTGCCCTCCGAAACATTTAAGGAGTACACGCTAAGCGATTTTTGCAGGCTTTGCACAGAGCTGTTTAACTCTTCCACTGTAACAAGAGACGCCACTACCTCCTCAGACGATGAATTCAAGCTTGTCAATTGAACGATATTATAGCCAATCACGCCAACCGCAAGCAGTAAAGGGATAATGGAAAGCATCAGTATTTTAGGTTTCAATTTCATTTTTTTCACCTTACTTCCTATTCAGTAATCGTCAAACTTCCATCCGAAAGCTTTTCCTGCAGTGTATCAAGTTGTTTTTGCTCTTCTGCCGTGAGCGATAATACGCGGATAGGTGCAAGACTTACACCATCTTCCTTAATGCCTAGTACTTTATGTTTCTCAGACAACTTTCCTGACTTCACTATTTCCTCAATCGATTGATAAACAGCCGTATCCACACGCTTTAACAAGGAAGATACAATCGTTTTCTCAGCTAGGAAAAACTGGTCAATGTCTACACCAAATGCATAAACCCCGGCCTCCTGCGCTGCTAAAATCGACCCGACGCCAGTAAAGCCGGCAGCAGGGTATAAAAAGTCGGCCCCCTGTGCAATCATGTCTTTTGCGATAGAGGCACCTAAAACATCATCCCCGAACGTGCCTGCATATTCGGACAATATTTTGGCATCCGGATTCACCTGCTTAACGCCCGCTGTAAAGCCTTGCTCGAATCGATGGATTACCGGATTATCGACACCGCCTATAAAGCCGACTGTCCCAGTTTTCGATTTCATGGCGGCAAGAGCGCCTAATAAATAGGAGCCCTCATCCTCCTTAAACAGCACCGTATTAATATTCGGTGCATCCGACATGGCATCAATTAATAAAAACTGCTGGTCCGGGTATTTTGCAGCGGCCTTCTCCATCGCCTCCTGTACGGAAAAGCCCAATCCAATCACAAGATCCTGCCCCCCTGCCACAAGCTCCTCAATGCCCTGCTCATATGTATCGGTTTCTGAAAGTTCACGGTAGTCAAAAGTAATATCCAGCTCATCCCGAGCTTTCTCCAGCCCTTCAAAGGCAATATCTGAAAAAGACTGGTCGCCGAGCCCTGCATCCGACAGCATGACCCCAACTTTCATACGTTCTTTCCCAGTTGCTTCTTCGTTGCTGCTCGAGCACGCCGAAAGCAGTAATAGTACAAAAAGACTTAACGATAAAATCCAAACTTTTTTCATATAATCAGTCCTTATTTTTTAATACATCGGACATCTGACAAATTCATCTGCCCAAAAGCTTATAGTACAATAGTCCATAATATAAAAAAAGATACAATATACCCATTTCTCTTACAAGCTTTGCATAAATCGGTTAATATACAGTTATATAACTTGAAAAACAATCCTTGTTTAGTAGATTTTTTGCCGCAGGATTTTGCTATACTGAACTAAACCAGCATATTTGGTGGATGGATTTTTGTTGAGTGTATCGGTTGAATTTCTAATAATCGGGAGATCATTATGGCGTCTAGACTGTACACCTTTTGACAGGCAATATTCAGAAAAATAAAATAAGGAGGTGGCATCGTTGGCGCATGTTTTCATCCATGGACTTGGGCAGAATTCATCGAGCTGGGAGAGAATGGTTTCTTTGTTGCCGGAACATCGCCATGTGAACTGCCCGGATTTACCTGGAATGCTTGACCAAAAAGAGGTTACGTACAACTGCCTGTATACTCGGTTTGTAGAATTCTGCGAAGGTATAGACGGGCCGCTACATCTTTGCGGCCTGTCTTTGGGCGGGATTTTAGCACTGCATTATGCAATAGATCATCCAGAAAAAGCGGCGTCTGTAGCCTTGATCAATACACAGTATCAGATGCCGAAGTACTTGCTGGCATTTCAAAATGTGATTTTCCGCTTTGTACCAAAGGCTGCTTTTCAGGAAATGGGATTCACGAAGAAAGACTTTATCCAGCTGACCAATTCAATGATGGATTTGAATTTCAGTAAACAATTACACACGATTTCCTGTCCCAGCCTGATTGTCTCTGGACGGAAGGATTATGCAAACAGAACTGCTGCTAAAGGGTTAGCGGAGCGCGTTCCAGATGCAGAACTTCAGTTTATTTCAGATGCAGGACATGAAGTAAACACGCAAGCACCGCACAGGCTGGCAGAGGCACTCGAAGCTTTTTATGAAAAGCATCATTTATAAAAGCTGCTGATACATTCACACAACAGAAACTTTACTAACACAATAGCCATTACAAGGAGAGCAAGATGAAGAAAACACTGAACAAACTATTTTTATCCCTTACGATTTTATCTTTCATTTTCATGGCGGTGCTGGATTTCTTCCCGTCCCTTGGAATCAGCCCGAAAGCCGCTGTCATCGGTGTCGTCGTATTTGTGATCTTGACGGCGGTTACAGAATACAGGCCGTACACGACCGCTACACCAAAGAAGCGCTTCCGCCAATCACTGCTCATCACACACGCCATTTTAGCCGTACTCATACTGTTGACACTGGCTGGCGGACAATCCCAAAGCGGTATCAGCCTTTCAAATCCGCTTCTTTGGGTCCTCTATTTCTTTTCTGTTTTTGCATCATACATACGGTATAAAAAGCAGCCGACTGAGGCGTGAGTCTTTCGTTACAAAGAAAGGGACTGCCCGGTATGTTTTATTAAAAATGAAGATAATAATTACAGATTCTGATAACTAACTATCCAATTATAATGTCACACATTATATAAGGTATTAAGAAAAGGATAGATGAACAGGCATTACACCTGCTTGTATCTATCCTTTTTATACAGCATATGAACACATTTACTACTACAACATCAAATTTCCCACCACAATACCACAACAAATAATCATTTGTTTCTTCAACAATCGCGCTCGATTGTGGAGTACAGGTTAAACAAAATTTTCAATAACCTACAACCTTTATTCATTTATTAATAGAAATAATGCATAACCCTTCACTAACTCATCTTGTCAATCAGCTTTTTTATCGCACTTACTACCTCTTCAGGTTCGACATTTTGAATATAATGAGTACTGTTTTTAGCTATTACCAATTCGCCATCAGCGGGAACATCTTTATGGTTTTTTATCCAAAGGAACGACCAATTCCAATTCCTTTATCTCTTCACTCAAGCCTTCATTATTTGTATGACTTGGCTTGAGTGTGAATGATTCTGGTACCGTATCCATTGGAGGCAAAGTCAGTACTATGTGATGACCATAGTTCCCAGCCATGCCTGCTTGTAGTTTCAGTTTATCATATACATGACCATTATCATCCACTACAGAAAAATCAAACCATGGCCAACTATCGTTTTCATCCATTTCAGCAGGGTAATCAATCGTTAGGTCTATTCTTGTTGATAAAGGTGAAAATGTTACTTTCTCGGCTGTTAATGTATAAAACTCATCAACTGTTTTAGCTGTAACTTCTGGATAAAACTCAAGTACATCCCCTTTTATTTTTTCAAGTGGGAAAGACACCTTCAACTTGCCCTCATAACCAAATAAATCTTCTCCATGGACCGCAACCTCAATTTTATCGCCATATTCATTATAATTAGAAAAGGTAAATTGATGATGTTCAATTATTGTTTTCGAGTTTATGTCATCTTGCCCTGTTGAACCAATCGCCGGTTTAACTGGTTGTCCATTAATTGTTATATAATTAAAGCCGACAATTTCTTCTTCCATCGAAAGTTCTTTCTCTCCTGTGTAAACTACTGTTACGATTAACCTGCTGCCATCATAAGCGGCTTCTTTTACAGTCATTGTTAAGCCGTTTTTACTATCTTGTTTATCAATTACTGTCGTAAGTTGGTCGTGTTCGATTTTATCTGAGGCAATGTCTCTAAAGTCCTTATAAATTGGACCGATCAGGGGGATATTTGATAATGCTTCTGCCATGCCTGTTGAAACAAATCCAGAACCAAGCAAAGCTATACATAGCCCACATGCAACCAAGATTGACCGTTTTGTGGTTCTTCCTACTTTTCTTTTTTTCTTGGCTTGAAAGATAGCCGTCTTCTCCCTTGCTATTAGCTTTTCAACAGGGACATGTATGTTGTCGATAGATCGATTGAATTTGTCTTTATTCATAAAGATAGCCCTCCTTTAAAATGGGTCTTAGCTCTTTTTTCGCTCTATTTAAGTGTGATTTCACGGTTCCTTCCGGATAATTCATGATGGTGGCAATTTCCTTAATGGAGAAATCGTGATAATACCTCAACAAAATAATGGTCTTAACAGTAGGATTTAAAAATTTAAAGGCTTCTGATAAATCCATCGAATGCATGATAAAATCAACATTTTCAGTAGCGATTAATTCAGTAAAGATTTCCTCATTATCTGTAGTAAAATGGCGGGACTCTTTCCGAATAAAATCAACCGCTTTAAAAACTAGAATTTTTGTAATCCAACCCGCAAAGCTTTCAGGTTTTTTTAATTTCTTAATTGAAATATAGGCTGTATAAATTGTTTCTTGATAGACATCAAGAGCATCTTGTTCATTTCTAACGTATGCATAGGCTGTTCGGTACAGCTTTTGTCGAACAGAACTAATCAGTTGTTCAAATGATTCATCATCACCCTTTTTTGCCTTTTTCACTAATTTTGCTATATCCATGTTGGCTCTCCTCCCCGTTACACCATTAAGTCGAATGGGTCAGTTGAAACGTTGCAAAATAATTAAAAACAGCCGTGGATTTTTTTGAATTTTAATACCTAAAACACGAATAACCCCGTTCTAAGCAATGACGGGATTAAGATATAATTGTTTAAATCAAGCATTATTGCAAAATTGCGCCCGACCGTAATATAAGGTTAGCCGGATTTTTCTGTTTGACCTTATATTTTACTCTATATTTCAACAATAGTATCCAATTTATCGAAAACGTTCCTGAACAATTCGGCCCTGTTGCTGAAAAAGACACATTCCTATTAAAGAAATGTGCCCGATTGTGGAATAACCTTATCTACTATATGAAATCCAAATTCTATATACTTCTTTACTGTCGTCTACCTCGATCTCATCTCTATGCAAGGTAACCTGTACATTGGTGTATTCCGCACATTGTGGTAGTAGTTCCGTTAAACAATCAATTACCTTTACATCAGGAGTTGCATAATCGATAGTTTCTATTCTCCATGTTGACTTGGAATAAAGTTTGAGTAAAAATGCTCTTCAATCCTTATTTAACAACAAATGCAAAAACGCCATTTTGAAAAAAGATTGATCAAAATGGCATTTTTCGTTTTAGCTAAGTATGAGAAAGTTATAAAAAAGTTTGATTATTTTCTCATAGTGTTGCTACATTTTTTTATTTTAAAGCAATATAAATTTCAATATCCCCTGTCGGTGTATATTTTTCAAAATCTACTGTATAAGCACGCTGCAATTCTCCGGTTTCTTCAAGCCCCCATATTGTTTGCCACATTTTATACACACCTTGCTCAATTTCTTTGTCTACAGAGAATACACGATATTGTTGTTCATCCTTTATTCTAATCGTTTCGCCACTGTTAGAAGATTCTACCGCAACTGACAATCGATAATCACCCTTATAGTTGGACGTATATGTATCATACACACCATATACCGTACCTTCATAGCCCTGTAACATTGCTCCTGCACGTTGCCAAAGCTCTCCTATAACTGTCGCCATATTAGGGTCTTCGAAATTATTTGTCTTAATGCTATCTACTACATTCAACTCCACAACTACCACCTCCTTATAACTATAATACAAACATTCGTTCCCTTTGTAAAACTTAATATATAAGTTAATAAAATCCAAATCGATAAACATAAGCCAAACTATTTACGGCCAATATAATTTTATTTAAAGCCGTACGACTTTATTTCAAAGCTATAAGTAAAATGATGTCTAAACTTACTGTTTTGGAGAGATTGTTTTTAAAGACCGAAAAAGAAGAATGAAAGATTGTTGAGGCCTAAACCGTTAGTTGGTTTTATTAATTCAAAGGATTGTCTATCATCCGTAAATTTCTTTTATTTTTTCTCTATCATGTTTTCTCTAATACTGTTTAGTGTTAAATTGGAATGTTGTATTGTATTTTTAAATGTTGCACAGGTATGGTCTCCAAGATGATAATACTTTAAAATCTCCGTATCCTTCAGAATATTTCCTGTCAAGATACATAATACAGATTCTTCTTTATCAATTACCTGCTTAGAAACTAAATTACGTAGTCCAGCAATTGTTGCTGCTGAGGCAGGTTCACAACCAATACCACTTCTATCAATGATAGCCTTTGCGTCAAGAATTTCCTCATCCGTTACTGAAATTGTAATTCCTCGTGTTTTGATTAGAGTATGTAGCGCTTTTTTCCAGCTTGGTGGATTGCCAATATTCAACGCAGAAGCTCGAGTGTATGGAAAAGGCTCAGGGGTAAGTTCTCTTTTTTCTTGAGATACCATTTTATGAAATGGGCTGGCCCCCTCTGCTTGAACGATTGCCACTCTTGGCATCTTATTTATTAATCCCAGTGTAAATAAATCATGTAATCCTTTACCTAATGCTGTTGCATTACTTAAAGCTCCACCAGGAACGATTATCCATTCAGGTAATTCCCAGTTCAAATACTGTGCGATTTCATAAATGATACTTTTTTGCCCTTCAATTCTAAATGGATTGATTGAATTACATACATATAATTCAAGATCACTGCTATATTTCTCTAAAAATTGTATGCCATCGTCATAAGTCCCCGCAAAACTAAATACTTTTGCACCATAAGACAATGTCTGCAGAACTTTATTTAAAGATATATCTTTATCTGGAACGAAGACATAAGAATCTGCATTAGCAATTGAAGCATACATCGCTAAAGAAGAGGAGGTATTTCCAGTTGAAGTGCAAGTGAATTTTTTATAACCTAAGAATTTACCATGAGAAACAGCAACAGTCATACCGTTATCCTTAAATGAACCACTAGGGTTCTCACTTTGTGCCTTTACAAAAACTTGTTTAAGTCCGGTATAGTTCTGTAGTAATTCTGAAGTATATAACCCTGTGTTCCCTTCATATTTTGTGACAATACAGTTGTCGGGCAACTCAGGAAATATCAACTCTTTGTACCTCCATACCCCACTCGCATAGGTGGTCATACGTTCAGAAAGTCGTTCTTTAAATAAATGTTTCAATAAGTCAGCATCGTATCGGTGGAAATCATGCACTATATCAAGCAGCCCGCCACATACACAATGAAATTCAAACTCGCTCGTAGGCGATTCCTTACCGCAGTCAATACATACAAATTTCATCATCACAAGGGTACCAATTTAGACCCCTTTCACCTCTCAAAAAGAAAATTTTATTGCGAATCGTTTTTCCTAATCTTAGAATAAAAGAGATCCATCAATAAATCTAATATATAATTATTTCGTATTAATAATTTTTATTTATGAATATAGAGGTGTAAAATGAATCTTCATGCATTGAGGCTATTTCACATAGTAGCTGAAAAAGGAAATGTTACTCGAGCTGCTGAGGAGCTTAATATAAGTCAGCCTGCTGTAACAGCACAAATAAAAAAATTAGAACAAGATATCGGTCTGATTTTATTAGCCCCTAAGGGCAGAGGAATTTTATTAACTGAAGCAGGGATTCAACTTGCTAAGCACACTAAAAGATTGTTTTCGCTTGAAGCAGAAATCGAAACCTATATTGAACAATATAAAAATGGATCTATTGGAAAACTACGTATTGTTGCAACATATCTTCCCGCAAATTTTCTACTGCCAAAATGGCTAGCGAGTTACAAACAAAGATACCCCGATGTTGAAGTAGAATTAACCACTACAAATTCGCTTAAAGCGATTGATCAATTAATTAATTATCAAGCAGAAATAGCTTTCATTGGTGGAAGGAGAGAGTTCCATCCATTAATAAACAGGAGGGAATTATTTGAAGATGAAATGTGGTTTGTAGTGCATAAAAACTATAAGTTTGCTTCAAAAAAAGTTACTTTAGCACAAATTGTTCAAGAGCCATTTGTGTTTCGAGAAGAGGGCAGTTCTGTACGTGAAAAGTTAGTTTCGCTATGTAAAATAAACAACGTAAATCAACCAACTGTTGGATTACAAATTAATGGATTAAATGAAACGATTAGGGCTGTTATGGAAGGTTACGGGGTTACCTTTGTTTCATCTCTAGAGGTTAAAGAATATATTGCTCGTGGCGACGTAGGGAAAGTTAATGTAGATGGGATTGAATTGAAAAATCCTATCTCAATTTGCACGAGAAAAGAAGATGGACTTTCAATGCCTGCAAATCATTTAATACAAATGGTTATTAATGAGGTTAATAATTAACACGTATTTTAATTTTATTAACCGGAGCGATTGTAAAAGGGAACAATAAAAAAGAGTCCTCGAAGAGACTCCTTTATCAAAACGGAACAAATGATGGATACCTTACCGTAAGGAAAATTGGATAGGCTACACTAAGTTGGACAGATAAAATATGGGCTTGTAAACTTAGACTATCAATTAAAGGGAGCGTTCTATGATGACACGCGGGCGCCCGAACATTTACACCCCAATTTAAACTGCAATTAGTGAAGCTTTATGAAAACGGTAAGTCACGTGCTGATATTGCTCGAGAATAGGATATTACGACTTCTGCGTTGGATCGATGGATTAAAAATCAGCAGGAAGCAGAATCATTCGCAGCGAAAGATAATCAAACGGAAGAAGAAAACGAAATCGCTCGATTACGTAAAGAAAATCTACGTTTGCTAATGTTGAACGACATTTTAAAGCAAGCAGCCCAGGTCTCGGGACGAAAATAATTATGGTTCGTAATAACGCTCACAAGTATTCGGTATCAGCAGATGTTTTATGGTTGAAATGATTATGTTCATCGGTTCAACAACATCCGCATTCACGGAGCACTGGGCTATTTAACGCCTTTGGAGTTCAAACAACAGCCCCTTAAATAAAAAATGTTAAGCAAGAACAGATTTTCCGTTTCATTATATACAAAAAGTTGTTGTAATAATAATTACTAAATGTTTTAGAAAATGCCGTCATATAAGAGGCCTACTAAATAAAAAAGTACATCACGAATATATAAGTGATGTACTAATTATCATATAATGTGTGACATTAAAGATAACTTACTGTTTTTAAAATAAAAACATACACTCACTTATCCTTAATCTTACAAAGTGGACAGTCCCCTTTCCTTTTGTTTGAAAGACGTTAATTTTGATAGCATTTTTCATATTTATTTTTCATCAACAAACTTTTACAAGCCAACCCATTTTCATGATAGATTTCTTTTTCAACAGTTAACGCTATACTTCTATCTGTATCCGGCTTTTCATCCTTATTCACAATAGATAGCGTATCCTCGTTGTTTGTTATTTCTACCCATACATGAACGCCTCCACTCGGCCCGGCACCTCCATACGGTTCGTAATACGCATTGGCCGTATATTTCCCTGTTGGCGATAGTACAAGTTGAGGCCCTTC
>JAPSKP010000074.1:0-2604 GCA_031181585.1 Lysinibacillus sp. | reverse complement strand
TATCCTCGTTGTTTGTTATTTCTACCCATACATGAACGCCTCCACTCGGCCCGGCACCTCCATACGGTTCGTAATACGCATTGGCCGTATATTTCCCTGTTGGCGATAGTACAAGTTGAGGCCCTTCCTGCATATGCTCTTTATTTATAACGCCGAACGTAAAGAAATATTGAATATATACAAATATCCCTAAAAATGCAGCAGTAGCTATTATGGTGACTGTTAGCGTTTTTCTCGGGCAGTCTTTCTTTTTAAAAGAGAAAATGAGTAAGTTCACAATGAAAATTAAGAGACATAGTAATGTGAACACAAAATAGAAAGAAGCCTGTTATATTAAGTAATACATTCATATTATTACCACCTTACTATGAATAACGTATTAACAGCTAATATAGTTGCAACAATTACGGTTAAACAAAGCTATATAATGCAATGAAGATACTATTTTTACCAAAAGAGCCCTGTACAAGCGTTCATATGGTATAATTTCACTTGGTAATAAAAGGAGGCATAAGTCCAATGGTAAAAAACTAAAATGAGAAGATTTTCTATTGTTACTACACATGTAGATCTTCTCTTTCATAGAATTACGATTTTAACTAGAGGAGAAATAACATGTTAAATAAATTAAGTGATACGATTTATTATTTATCAAACGAAGATGAGAAAGAAAGACCAACATTAGGATTGGTGTGTGGTGACCGATATAGTTTAGTAATAGATGCCGGCAATTCCACTCAGCATGCGAAAGATTTTTTACTAGAAATCGAGAAGCTCAATGTACCGCCAGTTAAATATCTCGTTATTACCCACGCGCATTGGGATCATTTCCTAGGAATGAATGAATTTGATGCAGTGGTAATCGTGAATCGTCAAACAAAAGAACTGTTAAACGAATGGCAAAGCTATACGTTCGATGATCGTTCCCTGCAAAAATATGTGGATATGAACCAGATGAGCGCTAAGTGTATGGAGATTATACAGGCAGACATACCAAACAGAGATAGTTTTCAGCTGCATCCCCCCGCTATCATCTTTGAAAATACGTTAACAATCGATTTAGGCAATAAAATCTGTATACTCGACAGAATCTACAGTACGCATACAGACGACTCTACCGTCATTTACATTCCTGATGAAAAGGTTTTGTTTTTAGGTGATGCGGCATATGGGACAACAACAAATTCCCTGTTTCATATCAAGCAATCATTGCTGAAACCTATGATGGACGACATTCAAAGATATGATGCTGAATGGTTCCTGCTTGGTCATGAATCGATCTGCGATGTAAAGGAAATGACTATTTATTGGGAAGAGCTAACAACAGCGAGTCTAGCTGTTACATCCGCCTCGTTAAATGATGCAATAGAGTGCTTCACGGCAGAAATGAAAAGAGATCCGAATGAAAATGAGCTATTTTTCATCAAAGCTTTTATAAATGACCGAATCATTCAATCTCAATAATTGCATAAAAGGTTTCCCTCAACGATAATCAGCAGCCGCTTCATTTTCAATTGTATGGGGCGGCTGTCTTTATGCGTCACGTATACAGCACGGGCTTGCCCTGCCATAACCGCAAGTCTCAGGTAACTGCTCCCTCTCCTTTTTTGATTTTCTTCAAGGAAATTTTTCCGGAAATAGGTTAACCAACATCCACCTTTATGTTAACATATACCCAATCCCATTATTTGGAGGTGGTTGTTTGACTGACAAGAACAGTACATTAATAAGCTCCGTTAGTGGTTTGGCGTTATTTACTGTAGGAGCTTATAGAATCTTCACAAATAATCTGGAAGCCATGTCACTGCTAGTCGCCTATATTTTCTTGATTGGCGGATTGATAGGTTTTGTCCTTAGTATTGCAAGGCTGTCTAAAATGAATCGAACTTAGCGTTGCTTTGGCAGCGCTATTTTTAATACCACTGCACAACTCGTTTCTGTTATTCATTTGTTTCATTACCTGAACCTTACAAAACTATAATCATATTGTTAGTTAATCAAATAGTATAAATTTCACGTATATCCTAAAATCAAAATGTACATACGAAAAAATGAAAAGAGATGGAGTTGTTTGTTCATGCAATTAAAACTAGTAAGAAATTTATCCATTATAGGGGGTATTATATTACTGGCCGTTGGGGCTTGGATGGTTGCCATCATGGATAACGGTACACCAGACGAATTCAGCCAAAAAGCTTGGCCGAACACAAAAGAGCTGGCTGAACAGGCTGCCATCAATCACTTTAAAAACGAAAGTAATGCAGATATTGTTATTAAAAGTGTAAGTCACTCAGGTGAATATGCAACATCTGAAATTTATATTGACGGGTATGTATCAAATGATCAAAACCAAAAATTTTCCGCTACTGTTAATTCCTCCAAGAACTATAAAATCACAAATCTAACACTGCATTAAAGCAGCCCCCCGGTTTCATACCGGGGTTTTTCCTTATGCACTTGTGCCTGCTGCGCATTGTATGGCAGCCGCTTATTATTCTCGAGATGTAAAATAAGAAATATGGTATTATTTTCAATATCATTTGTATTGGAGGCAATCAATATGTTATTTGCAAATACGCCCGCTCCCCCTTATTATGCGGTTAT
>JAPSKP010000073.1 GCA_031181585.1 Lysinibacillus sp. | reverse complement strand
GAAGGGAGCTCCTATTGAGGAGCTTCCTTTTATCGTTCTTTACCTTTCATATCTGGGCCTTCAGACGAATGCTCAGTGCTATGTCCGCAATGATTTTTTCTATTGCAAACAAAGCTGCTTCTGCCTGCTCCAACGTAACTTCAGTAAAGTGAATTTCTGCGTTTGGCTGCATTTGAGACAAACGCGGAAGATCTGCAGAGATGACCTGTCCAATTTTTGGATAACCGCCAGTCGTTTGCCGATCAGCCATCAGAATAATGGGCTGTCCGCTTGATGGTACTTGAATTGTTCCGTATGTGACACCCTCGGAGAGTAAATCGAATTTTTCTAATAAGTACAGCGGCTCTCCCTCCAGCCGGTAACCCATTCGGTCCGATTGTGTCGTGATCTTGTAAGGAGTTGAAAAGAAAGTATGCTGGCTTTCAGGCTTAAAGCGGTTGAATTCGGATCCGTGCATGACTCGAATTGCTTCGGTTTTCTCAAATAAGTGCAGCTGCGTGTAATCGAGGGACCATGTAATGAGCTGATCTGTTTGTTCTAATTGACGGATGAATGCAAGGCTGATGTCACTGGCTGCTTTACCTAAAGGCAAACAGTCACCCTTCTGTAACGCACGACCTGACAGCCCGCCGATTCCTGCGCGAAGATACGTACTCTTGCTTTCCATCACGAGTGGCACATCAATCCCTCCGGCAAAAGCGACATAAGCCCGGCACCCATTGACAGCCGATTTAAATTGTAAAACTGATCCTTCTCTTATTAAGATTGGCCGCCACATCGGCGCTTTTTGCCCATCAATGGTCGGCTGCAGGTCACCACCTGTAATGGCCACAAGCTGATCTTGTTCAAACAAAAGCTTCGTACCAAACATCGTAATCTCCAGCACGCCCTCTTGTTCTTCATTTCCAACAAGTAAGTTCGCCAGCCGCATTGAAGTCCTGTCCATAGAACCGCTTACGATGACGCCATATTTCTGTGCACCAAATCTTCCTAAGTCTTGTACTGTTGTCAGTAGCCCGCCATGTAAAATTCTCACACTCATTGTTTTCTCTCCTTATAGCTCACATATTCCTCCACAGAAATCGGAACAAAACGAACTTTATCTCCCGATTGTAATAGTGTTGGAGGAGATCCATCTGGGAGAAACAGATCAAGCGGCGTACGTCCGATGATTTGCCAGCCGCCTGGTGTTTCTAGTGGATAAATGCCTGTCTGCTTACCTGCGATACCTACGGAGCCAGGGGTTATAGACAGTCTTGGCGATTCCATTCGGGGAGTGGCGATCCGTTCATCCATACCGCCCATGAACGGAAATCCTGGTGCAAATCCTATCATATAAACGAGATATTCGGCAGATGAGTGGATATGAATAACTTCCTCGACAGAAAGGTGATTATGGGCAGCAACATGTTCAAGGTCCGGACCGTACTCTCCACCATATAACACCGGTATGTCAATAAGCCGTTGTGTAGATTTACGGGACGTTTCCATTTTCATTAGCAGCTTAGATAAAAAGCTGCTCACTATATGATAAGGGCTTTCTTTTTCTTGCGTGGAACGTAACGGACACACAGCAGGAGGATAATAGTAAACAGTTAAACTATTATAAGCCGGTACTGCTTCTATAAAACCACGAAAAGGATTGTCCTCCAGTAATAAGCTCAGCTGCTTTACCTTTTCATGAATAGCTGGATTAATACCCTCTCCCAAATGGACGACGAGCGCTGAGTCTCCTAAAGGACGAAACGTTTCGCTTATCTGTTGGATGGTCATTAGGATTCTCTCCTTTAGTTTCGAAATTTGGAATTAAAGTTCTGTAAAATGGATAATGACTCTATTATAGATGGTTCGGAAAGAAAAACAAACGAATATTTTTGAACTATTTAATTTTTCTGTTAATTCTAACTTTAACCCTTTTCAAATGAAAAAAAGGTGTGCTAGAATGAGACTGTATTTTAAAACTAAAGTTCCGTTTTTCGGAACAATGGTAGGGAATAAATATTTTGGAGGGGATAGGATGTATCATGTTGATTTGAATTGTGATTTAGGGGAAAGCTTCGGCCGCTTCAAATTAGGGGAGCAGGAGGAGATTTTAAAATATATCACATCAGCTAATATTGCATGCGGTTTTCATAGCGGTGATCCAACTGTAATGAGAGAAACAGTAAAACTCGCTATTGATCAAGGAGTGAAAATCGGTGCCCACCCAGGTTTGCCTGACTTGAATGGCTTCGGCCGACGAGAGATGGCCATTACGCCTCAGGAGGGCTATGATATGGTCGTTTATCAAATTGGTGCGTTGCAAGGCTTTCTGGCAACATTTAACGAAGAGATGCAGCATGTAAAACCACATGGTGCTTTGTATAATATGGCAGCAAAAGACCAGGCCCTTGCAGAGGCGATTGCCCAGGCAGTCTATGATGTTTCGCCATCATTAATTTTGTTTGGCCTTGCCGATAGCGAGCTGACAAAGGCAGGCGAGAAAATAGGACTGCGTACGGCCCATGAATTTTTTTCAGATCGTACATACCAGGCAGACGGTTCACTCACTTCCCGCTCTCAGCCGAACGCGATGATTACAGAACGGGAGCAGTCTGCTGCTCAAGTAATCAAGGCAGTTAAGGAAGGAAAAGTCCTATCACAGCAGCAAACAGAGGTTGCTTTACGAGCAGATACTGTCTGCATTCATGGAGACGGCGAACATGCCCTTGCATTTGCCGAATATTTGCAAGAAACGCTAGTGAACAACCAAATCACCATTTCGGCAATTGGAAAGTGGGGGAAGTAGTAGATGGCTGAAACAAAAGGAAAAGTAGAAAATTCTGAGCCGACAGCTGAGAAAAAAGGCGGAAACAAAAAAGGAAACTGGAGTGTTCTGCTGGGAGCAGCCTTCTTAATGGCGACCTCTGCTATCGGTCCAGGATTTTTAACACAAACAACTGTATTTACACAGCAGCTTGCTGCAAGCTTTGGTTTTGTTATTTTGATTTCATTATTGTTAGATATCATTGCGCAAATGAATGTTTGGCGCATCATTGGTGTTTCTGGACTGCGTGGACAGGAGATTGCCAATAAAGTATTACCAGGGCTTGGTGTTGTGCTTGCCGTTCTGATCGTCATCGGGGGTCTTGCCTTCAATATCGGAAACGTTGCCGGTGCCGGTCTAGGACTGAATGCCATGCTAGGACTCGATCCGATTGTAGGGGCTGTCATCAGTGCTGCAATTGCCATTTTCATCTTTGTCGTAAAAGAAGCGGGGAAGGCAATGGATAAGTTTGCCCAGTTTGCCGGTTTTATCATGATTCTTCTAATGATCTATGTAGCCTTCAAAACATCGCCTCCTGTCGGAGAAGCGCTTGCGAATACAGTGATGCCGGAAACAATTAGCTGGTTTGCTATTGTAACGCTTGTAGGGGGAACGGTCGGTGGCTATATTACCTTTGCGGGCGGACACCGTCTATTGGATGCCGGGGTAAAAGGTGTAGAAGCTCTGCCGGAAATTACAAAAAGCTCCGTGACTGGGATTGCAGCGACAGGCGTGATACGTATTGCATTGTTCCTTGCTGTGCTTGGTGTAGTATCACAAGGGCTAAGCATTGATGCAGATAATCCGGTTGCTTCAGTCTTCCAATTGGCAGCAGGAGATATTGGCTATCGTATTTTCGGGATTATTATGTGGGCTGCAGCTATCACATCTGTTGTCGGTGCAGCATATACGTCTGTTTCCTTTATTCGTACATTCCATCCAACCATTGAAAAATATCATAACTGGATTATTATCGCGTTTATCCTCATTTCTACGACGGTGTTTGCGTTCGTCGGAAGACCGGTTAATATCCTGATTCTTGTCGGTGCTTTAAATGCGCTGATTCTGCCGCTTGCATTAGGTACATTGCTAGTTGCAGCCTACAAGAAAAAGATTGTAGGGGAATACAAGCATCCTTTATGGCTGACGGTGACAGGTGCCCTTGTTGTCGTAATTATGGCGTATATGGGTGTTGTAACTTTAATCGAACAATTACCACAGATGTTTAAGTAAATATAATAGGAGGGAAAGGGAATGAATGATTTTTCATCACTAGCTCCAAAAGATGTTCGGGAGCTCATCCGAAAACAAGAAATTACGGGACCGACTGCGGGTATGTCAAAAGGCTATACACAGGCAAACCTCGCTATTTTGAAGAAAGAGCACGCCTTTGACTTCTTATTGTTTTGCCAGCGCAACCAAAAGCAATGTCCAGTACTTGATGTGACAGAAGTGGGATCATTTAGTCCGGCAGTACTCGCGAAGGATGCGGATATTCGAAAGGATATTCCAAAATACCGTATTTACCGGGATGGCATTTTTACTGAAGAGGTAACCGATATTACCGACTACTGGGAGGAGGATATGGTTGCCTTCCTGATCGGCTGCAGCTTTACCTTTGAAACACCGCTTTTAGAGAGCGGTATCCCAGTCCGGCATATCGAGGAAAAATGCAATGTGCCAATGTACAAGACGAACATTCCATGTGTAAAGGCAGGTGTATTTGAAGGCCCGACTGTCGTCAGCATGCGGCCAATGTCGCCAGAGGACGCTATCCGTGCCGTTCAGATCACCTCGCGATTCCCAGCTGTTCATGGTGCTCCGTTACACATCGGCGACCCGAGCCAAATCGGCATCGAGGATATTACAAAGCCTGATTTTGGGGATGCAGTTACTATTAAACCGGGGGAAGTTCCTGTTTTTTGGGCCTGCGGTGTCACACCACAGGCAGTAGCGATGCAAAGCAAGCCCTCCATTATGATTACCCATGCACCGGGCTGCATGTTTATCAGTGATGTTCGTGATGAAGTATATAGTGTAATTTAAAAGTAAAACTCACTCTTATTATTAACATGAGGTCCCGATCCTTTACTGGATTGGGGTCTCGTTCGTTCTTTCAGCTCTCGCCTGCGTTCAAAACGTCTCACTTTATATGCTTTTAGTGAGGACGAAGAATTGCAGCAGCATATTTTTTCTAATATAGTGTCTGGTGGCGCCATGATTAACGATATTGTGCCGCATGTTGTTCATCCTGAATTGCGGTCTGGCTGTGTCACTCAACTGCGGTTTGGACAACATGGGTTTAAAACATCCTACGGATACAATAAATTAGCAAAAGAAGTAGGCTTGGCTGTGATGATGCACAGCTAAGTCTCTTTTTATTGAGAAAACGATTCTTTACGCAGACAACGAAATAAAGAAAAACGGCGTATAAAGCCAGGCAGAAATGAACAAATTTCAAGCAGGTGTATCTTTTTAAAATAATGAGATAAAAAGCTGAAACATAAGAGGAGGAATAGATGTGGACTTTCTAATAAGCAAGCTTGAAGAAGATGTTGAATATTTATATTCGCAGGGCAAGCGAGTGGATATGATCAAGATGAACCCCGAAATATACGAACATTTCATTCGGTTAAAACCAGGGGTGCCGAATATGGGCATTCCAGTACAAGCGGATGAAAATGTGGAGAGATACGAGCTCGTTTATAGTATAATTCACTGACGGCTTACATGAGCTGTCGACTGTTTTCATTTCTTTTGATAATATTTCGAAAGTTAAACAAAACTAAAACAATATACCGCCTGGATAGTTTGAAATTATGTGCAGGCAATATTGAGAAATAATATTTCATACTTATTCATTTAACAAAAAAATGAAGCAGCAGTCCTGGTAGACCTACAAGAGGATCGCTGCTTTTCTCTTTTCCGCTAACGAAATGAAATTATTTTGTTTTCTTCTGTAAGTAAAAGCGGGCGTTAGCAAAAAAGATTGTTCCCAAAAGAAATAACATTAAGATAATCCAGCTTGCGATAGCTGAATATTCGCCATCTAACATGAACTCGCTGCCTAAATTGACGAATACCATCATGATCATGGCTACATATAATCCTTTTAAAAAGTTCATATGTTTCCCCCTAAATGTATAGGATAACCTATCCATCTTTTAGTTCCCATATACCGTAATTGTCTAGTCGCTCTAGCAGGTGAAATTGCTTTTCTGAGCACATCTTTGCATCAATATTGCGGCCTTGTAAAGTAGGTAGTCACCGCCATCAAGTAGAAAAAGAAATTTCCCAATATCATGTAAGCCAAAAATGAATAGTCAATAAAAACAAGCTTGATCAACATAGTAAAAGAAAACGCTAATATGATGGTGTAAGTAAGTTTCCCTTCTTTACAAAAATGACCTTGAAATACAGCAAAAACAATTGTCAAAAAGATCGGGAAATAAAAGGACATTTATCCACCCCCTTTAACTGAGTAAGTAAAAAAAGAAGGGCGATACCTATTTTATTTATACGCAGCTTGCTAAGGGCACCCTTTCACAATAGGTAAAGCCGTATTACGTATTTTGAGCCTGTTGCCCGCTGATTTTTTCTTCTCCCATAACCTGTTTTGAATGACGATATTGACTAACGCTTGAACCGTCATAGAAAGCACCAGGAAGATAAGGTGTGTATTTTGGTAGAAAATGAAAGAAATAAAATAAAAAATTGGTGCTGCGGAAAAGTAGGAAATGTACTGACTTTTCGTTCGTAAGAAAATAACCGTCGAAATACAGATCGTTACCAATAATATTTCACTTAATACCCCTAGCCATCCGCTATCCAGGTAATTGGTGATCTCGTATACATAAGACTCCTTCTTTAAAATAACAATAATTTATTAAAAGTGTAACATATTTACATATTATCTGAAAGATAGCTATTTTCCTAGTTACTAGAGCGCATTCAACCGCTATTCGTACCAGCGTGATAAAATGAAAAAAAAACGTATAAGGATGGATGCAAGGATGAACATTCCCGAACAATTTATTAAGCCGTTCCCTTCATATGAAGAAGTATTTTATGATGAGCTGGAGCGGTATAAAAAGCATTTCCTGCCTATTTGCTCGATCAACTTACAGTGCGTGGACCCTGACTGGGACGAGTGGCTGCATATTGTCTCAGTAAAGGAAATCCATGACGGCTGTGTCGGTGAAAATACAAAGAAGTTTCATACACGCTTTACGAAAGAAGATACAGTAGGTTTTAATGTTATTGACGGAAAATACCAATTTGAGGCAGAGTGGGATTACTTTGAGGCTGAGACTGATGAGACACTAGAGGACGTATATTTACAAAACGAAACAGATTACGAGGCGCGCAAACAGTTTTTCCTTCGCCGAGGTAACCTCTATCCTTATTCCAGCTTTGGAAGGGCGATTGAAACCGCCGATGCATTGGAGCAGGATTTTAACGATAAGCAGGCAGCAGGCTGGGGATTAAGCTATCCTGTCGTAAATGGCATTTTGGATGATGTACGATTTACAACAGAAGAGGGACAGGTGCTGCTGGAGGACTGTGAAAGTGAAGCCGATGCTTTTGATTATACAAATCTGCTGTATGTGCCAAAAGATGAAAATAATCACGTGTTTACATATATCGGCTTTGCGACGGGTTATTATTTTCAAGCTTACGGAGCGGACCGGATTTATTTATTTTTCAATAAAGAGCTGAAAAAAGCAGTTATCTGCTTTGAGTATACGTGAGGCAGAAGCCGATATCCGTCTCAGCATATAGCTAAAAAACCCTTACTATTTAAGGGGTTTTTTAGCGTGCAATTTTCTATTTTTCTGACATCACCGTTGATTCTCTAATGTAAGCGCAAGTTTCAATACAAATGCATCCTCAAAGTGCTGGGGGTTGTAGCCCGTTAACTTATACACTTTGTTAAGGCGGTAGGTGAGGGTATGGCGGTGAATCCCGAGTTTCTCGGCACATATATTTAACTGAAGGTTGCTTTCGAAAAATGCTAGTAAAGTTGCAGCCAGCTTATCAGTTAACCCATGAATCTTCGTCACAAACTGCGCAATTTCATAACTGCTGCGATTTTTAAATAATGTATATACCTCTACATCCTCAAAATAAGTCACTTGCCCGTTTGAAAAGGCAAGAGCTGTTTTTGACCCGTTAAAAGCATAAGGCAATTCCTCTAATTCATTTACAGTCGGGCCGACACCGATACATATGTCGAACTTCTTCTGAAGTTTGGCCAGCTGCTGAATTGTCTCTTTTGCCCGCTTAACAGAATGTCCGCATAAAAACAGGTAATATTCATTTAGATCGACCTGCCCAAAGAGAGCTGGCTGTTTATAAAGAATATTTTCTAGATGAAGGGGCAATGTGTTGGAAGCTTCTCCCGTTTGCTTGACGAGCAATATTTGAAAAGGCCCTTCCAACGGGAATGAAAGCTTTTCGATGCGTTCCTTAAATGTATCGTCAATGGGCGCATGATCGATTAATGCTTTAAAAATAAAGTCCCCATTTTTCCGTTGCCATTCACTTTTGCTTTCCGTCAATACTTGGTGCACGATCATTTCAGTCGTAAGCTGTACTAAGTTCGCAATTTCCTGCAGATCATGCGGATTTCCCGTAACCCCGATTACCCCAATAATTTTTTCATGAAATTTTATAGGCAAATTAATGCCGGGCTTACAATGATAAAACTCTTCAGAAAGCGGCTCATCTATGAGAAGCGGCATGCCGGTTTGTACAACTTGGATAGCTCCCTCGTGAATGGAATCAATCCGTTCCTTATCCCCCGAAGCTAATATGACACCGTCTGTACTGATGACATTGATATTGTGATGTAGCCGCATCATCGTTTGATGCACAATTTCTTCTGCTAATTTAATAGATAACATTTTATACACCTCGTACAAAAATAAGTCTGTACTAATACAGTTAATTTGTACATCCATTATAATGCTTTTTTGAATAGTCTGTCATTATAATTATTGTAAGCGCTTAATCGGAAGGAGAATGGGGATGAAAATCATCATAAGTCCTGACTCTTTTAAAGGGACATTAACAGCTTTAGAAGCAGCAAAATCTATCGAACAAGGAATACAACAAGCTAGCCAAGAAGTAGAAACAATTTTACTGCCTGTCGCAGACGGGGGAGAGGGAACGATGGATGCTCTTGTCCTCGCAACAGATGGACGTTTTGTACAAACAACGGTACTCGATCCTCTTGGACGTGAAATAGAAGCTCCGTTTGGCGTGCTTGGCAATCAATCGACTTGTGTTATAGAAATGGCATCTGCTTCGGGTATTACACTGTTGCACAACAATGAGCGAAATCCCCGAATTGCCTCGACTTTTGGCACAGGGCAGCTCATTAAAGCGGCATTAGATCAAGGTTTCAGAGACTTTATTATTTGTATTGGCGGAAGCGCTACAAATGATGGTGGTGTAGGAATGCTGCGGGCACTGGGATTACGTTTAGTAGATGAATATGGACTTGATGTACAAAAATCAATCGATGGTTTGTATGACGTAAAAAGACTGGATTTTTCAAACTGGGACACAAGATTAAATGATTCCAGCATTGCCATTGCATGTGATGTTAACAATCCGTTAGTTGGCGAAAATGGTGCTACCGCAGTCTTCGGTCCGCAAAAAGGTGTGAAGCCTGAAGAAGCAGCGTATTTTGATCAGGCTCTGACGCATTGGGCAAATATTGTAGAAGCAGAAAAAGGAATCCGCCTGCATGACTACCCGGGGGCAGGGGCAGCCGGTGGTATGGGGGGCGCGTTAATTGCGTTTCTTAACGGGAAGTTTCACCAGGGCATTGAGCTGGTGCTGGATGTTACGAATTACTGCGAGAAGATCCAGGATGCGGACTACATTATAACAGGTGAAGGAAAGTCCGATCGCCAGACACTGCACGGGAAAGCACCAATGGGCGTACTACATTGTGCCAAGCAGTTTGATATTCCGGTAGTGCTGCTTTCCGGCTGTATCGAGGATCAAGATAGAGAACTATTAGCTCCGCACTTTCAGGAGATGGTATCGGTAGTGAGTGATGCTGTTTCCACTGAGGTGGCGATGACAGAAGCATCCAGCTGTTTGTCAAAAAGGGCATATGAAACGTTTCAACATTTAATCGGTTAAGGGGGAGAAAAAATGTTATTTGTCATCATTTTAATAGGGGTGTTATTTGTCGTACTGGCTACTGCCAAATTGAAAATCCATCCGTTTTTAGCACTCATCATCAGTTCGTTCTTTGTCGGGATTGCAAGCGGCATGCCGTTACTGGATGTCGTAACGAATATTAATACCGGCTTTGGCAGCTTAATGACGAGCATCGGGATTGTTATTGTAGCCGGAACAATGATCGGGGTCATTTTAGAACGTTCTGGTGCAGCATACCGTATGGCGGAGGTCGTCTTACGAATTGTAGGGCCAAAACGCCCGCAATTAGCGATGTCCATTATCGGCTATATTGTATCCATTCCTGTATTTTGTGACTCGGGGTTTATCATTCTATCAAGCTTGCAAAAATCACTGGCAAAGCGTGCAAAAGTAACCGTTGCATCGATGGGGGTAGCCCTTGCAACAGGTTTATATGCCACACATGTGCTTGTCCCGCCAACGCCGGGACCAATTGCTGCAGCAGGTAATATCGGTGCTGCAGATTACTTAGGAACAGTTATTTTAGTCGGGTTGCTTGTAGCGATTCCAGCGACATTTGTCGGGTATTTATGGGCTGTAAAAGTTGCGACGAAAATTGAAGTGCCGCTGGATAAAGAAGAGGCAATGGATTATGAAGAAGTCATTAAATCCTTCGGTGAAATGCCATCGACATTTAAATCATTTTTCCCGATTATCCTGCCAATCGTATTAATCGGCATCGGTTCGATTGCTGCATTAGTAGGTGATCCGGAATCTACATTTAATATGATCTTACGCTTCATTGGAAGTCCGATTGTTGCGTTATTGTTAGGTGTATTTGCGGCCTTCCCATTACTGCCGAAGCTAAATGAAGAAACATTAACAGGCTGGATCGGCGACAGCTTAAAGGATGCAGCACCGATTCTATTAATCACGGCAGCAGGCGGTTCATTCGGTACCGTTATTAAGGAAACAGGTGTAGGCGACATGCTGCAGCAAATGGATCTTGGTTCACTGGCACAAGGTTCACTGTTCCTGCTTGTTCCATTCCTGATTGCTGCTGCATTAAAAACAGCACAAGGCTCTTCTACAACAGCACTTGTCATCACATCAACATTAGTAGCGCCAATGCTCGTCACTGCTGGAATTGAAGGGGCACTCCCATTAGCGCTAGTTGTTATGGCAATCGGTGCTGGTGCAATGACCGTATCACATGTCAACGACAGCTTCTTCTGGGTCGTGACACAATACAGCGGCATGGAAGTAACACAAGCCTACAAAGCACAAACTATGGCGACGTTGCTTCAGGGGATAACGACGATCGCTGTTTCGATGATTTTGTGGTTAATATTTGTGTAGAGAGAAGAATTACTAATCGTTTGGAAATTTTTAAGAGGTTATCCATAGCGCAGATGCTTTCTGGATAACCTCTTTTTGGATTAACTATTCAAATAACTTGGTTAATTCCTTGTCGTTTAAAGGCTTTTTTCGTTGTGTTTCTGTAAGACACCGTAAATCCTCCAGCTTCAGTAAAGCAGCCTTTCATTCAAGCTGTTTTTGAGGTAGGGAAAGGTGCTTTGCTTTCATTAACGGTAGTAGACTTTTTAACAGTTTTTCTTTGATCATCTCTTGTGCTATGCAAAAACAGGCTTCGAAACTTTTAAAACAGCTTGATTTTATGCTTTGATGGAAAGAAACCAAATTTTTGAAAATAGAGATGACTGTTTCATCCGTTATTGTAGATGTCTCCTACACTAGTGGGAGGTCATTTCATTTACAAACCAATCCAATTGCCTAAACAGCCCCGATCAGAGCCTTAATGACCTGAAAAAATCCTTCAGATAAAAAACTCTGTTCTAAGGTACTAAAATAAGAACCCCTCCCTCCAAATTATCGTTCCACATAAATAAGATAATCGATTCAGGAGGTAAAACAATGTATCTGCAATCCTCAAAAAACCCTGCAGCCGTTCTCTTTGTTTTCGTGCTAGCCTTTGGGATGCTTACATACCTCTTAAGAATTTTCGTCTATTATTTCTCCTTTTTTGCGTACAGCGGGCACACTTATTTACTGCTTGCCGTCCTCACATTGCTTTTCTTTTATTTGTTCGCTGACACGCAAAAAGTAAATGCAATATTGGTATTTGCCGTATCGGTTGTAGGGGTAGCAGGGATCATTGGGCTTTGGTTAGCTTACTTTTCCTTACATATTTCCGTCGATTCCATTGAATCACCGATAGAACATAGAACGGTGGTCATTGAACATAGAAATGATTCTTGGGGAGAGACCTATTACCACTATAACTTTTATCAGCTGACACTTTTCCCGGTAGTGTTGAAAAAATTAAATGATGAAAAAGTATCCTTTTGGGTGCATGAGGATCAAATGGATGATCTAGAAGCATCAGGAATAGATGAGGCTGAATGGAGGGGGAATAGTGTCACTTTCTGTACGGTTACCGGGGAAATAATTAAGGTGGATTTTTAGAAAGCGAATGCTACTCATAATATGCATTTTTCTTTAAGTGCTGGGGCTATTTGTTTCTCTTGTGTTCAAGAGGTAGCAATACAATATGAAAGCATCATCTAGTAAAGGTGAATCTCTTCTGCTATTTGAGCTAATAAGGATTCCAGGAGGGTCTGTTCAAAACAGAGATTAAAAAAGTAAAAAGATATAAATCAGTACCTAGGAAATAAACAGACAAAACAAACACTAATATAATCGCCCGTAGGTTCTTCAATTTCTAATTGAAATAAATGATTATTAATAGTATGTTTACTTTAAATAATATTTATAGGTAAATAGTGGGTTTACTGTAATGTGATATCCTTTCAAGGAGGTATTAGAAAACCCTTAAAGTGATATTAGGCAGACTATATAAAATACCCGTATACAATTCAACTACAGGGAGAGGGATAGAAATGAAAAAATGTACTTTAGGCGCAGGCATCCTCACAGCCATGATGCTATTTTCACCAATTGCCGAGCATTCAGTAGATGCATCTAATTTAGCTAGTGCTTCTACTCAGCAAACAGTTAAAAAGTTCATGTGGGGAGCAAATGAATTGGCGGATTCCCAAGTTGGCAGACTTGTATTCACAAAAGATGTGAAGGTCTACAAAAGAGATGGTAATGGCGCAGTACAGTTCCATATGAATGCCAAGAAAGGCTCTATGTGGCGAGTGCATAAAATTACGAAGGAAGGTAAAATGAATGTCTACGATTTAGGTGCAGGTGTTCGAGTGCAGCAGTCGAGCCTTTCTACGTATGAAGCAGCCCCAAAGGATCTAATTGCGAAGCAAGTAAAAGAGAATGGTGTTCTTCTTTTATGGGGTAAAAATCGCGGCTTAGCTACCCCTCTTGAATATCCACAGATTCACAAACTTGCAAGTGAAGATATAAAGAATAAGGTTAATAAACTTATTGAAGATAACGCTAACTGGATAGCACATGGTGCTCTAGGAGATAATGCTGAGGTAAAGTATAGCGTAGTTGAAAATAAGAACAATCGATTAGTTTTATCACTTACTGTCAGCACAGAAGACTCTGAGACAGGTGCTGAGTCTACTAAAGTGTATACAAATAAGTATAATTTAGTGACTGGCAATTTAATCGAATAAGACTAAATGATTTTAACAAGGGATGCTTGACATCTCTTTCCTTTAGACGTTCTTGTGGAAAATTACGAATAGTGACTTAAAAACAACCATGTTTTTTCGACTTTTTATCCTTGATTAAAGGCTGCGACTAAGGAAATGTCTTGTGTTTGTAAAAGTAATATCCTCAAAAATTCAAAACCATCACTATTTGTTCAATTAGGGGCAGACAGTGCTGGTTTTTTATTATGCTGTTTCTTACGGCGGTAGTAGCTTTATGTCACTTGTCGTTTTTTATCTGATTTTCAACCTTTAATATCCCTAATTACAACAAATCTCCAAAAAACAAGTTGAAAGAACATTCCCTCAATTGGTATAATACAAAAAAGCTCGCTTGTACATGAGTATGAATCCGAGGTTGTCTCGCCGTCATATTTAGCTGTGCAAGGTTCGTTTTTAAAGGGTGTGTCTAAATGTTTCATGATCAAGTGATTTATATGATCGGAGATGCGCAGGTGCCGCAGAATAATCCGATTTCCAAACAATACAATCAGTTCTTTTTAGGAGTTGCGGTGGACCGAACGAACGGGATTATCGTGGATGTGGACTGTTCGGCTACTGTGGAGCTGACGGTGAAGTTTATCCGTTCTATCCTGGTGAATCGGCGGATTAGTGACGAGAAGATCATTCAGGAGATTCAAAACCGTTATTTCGGCTCCTCACAAAAAGCGTTAATTGTTGCACTAAAAGATGTGCAGCGAAAATATAATCAGATTACTGCTTTGCCTACATCGACCTAGGTGAAATCCAGTTTACTTTCAAAAGTAAACTGGATTTTTTGTTTTGTTAGGAAAAATGATCGTGACATACACCATATTTTCAGCATGAAGGGGGATCTGTTAATGATTCAGGATGGGTTTATGTATATCAGTGTGCTTGTCGCGTTGGCAGCGCTGATGGTCTTTATCGAAAAGAGGTTTGGGAAGTCGAAGTTTTTTAAGTTCATTCCGGGGATTGTATTAATTTATATCGGGGCCGCGTTATTACAGACGTTTGGGGCTTTTGAGTCAAACGAATCGACAGAGACGGCGTATAACAATGTGCGGTGGGCACTGCTGCCAGCGATGCTATTTTTAATGCTATTAAAATGTGATATCCGTACAGTCATTAAATTAGGACCAAGAATATTAGGCGCTTTTGCGGTTGCGGTTGTCAGTATTGCTGCAGGGTTTGTCATTGTGTATGCTGTGCTGCAGTCATTTTATGTGGAGGATACGTGGAAGGCATTTGGTGCGCTGGCAGGAAGCTGGACAGGCGGGTCAGCGAACATGGTAGCGCTACAAAGTATTTTGGAAGTGCCGGAAACGATTTTCGGCTATGCGCTTATGATGGATACGATTAACTATGCTGTGTGGGTCATGTTCATGTTCTGGCTTGTGCCATTTGCAGACCGTTTCAATAAGTGGACAAAGGCAGATACGTCCAGCTATATGAACAATTTAGATGTGAATACAGACAATATTACGGCTGATGAACAAGGGGCAAAATTTGAGCATATTTTATATTTACTGGGCATTGGTTTATTAGTTTCCTCGTTATCAAACTATTTTGGCGGACTATTGCCTGAAGTTGGGGACGTCATCAACGGTACGACGTGGACGATTATTATTGCGTCTGTACTAGGATTAATTTTAGCACTGACACCGCTGTCACGTATTCCAGGAACGTTCGATATTTCGAATGTTATGTTGTACATTGTCGTTGCATTAATTGCTTCACATTCGGACTTTTCCAATATCGCACAGGCACCGATTTATATTATTTCCGGCTTCTTGATCATGGGTGTCCATTTAGTTGTCATGCTGCTGCTAGGAAAGTTATTTAAATACGATTTATTTACGTTAGGAATTGCAAGCTTGGCGAATATCGGCGGGATGGCATCTGCCCCAATGCTTGCTGCTGCCTATAATAAAGCACTTATTCCGGTTGGTGTCATTATGGCGCTGATGGGATCATTCCTTGGTACGTATTTCGGGATTGTCATTGCGAAAGTGTTATCGATTTTATAAAGAAGGGAGAGTGAGCGATGTTAATCGAAGAACTGCTTGTGAAAACAGAAATCATACCATTAACGAAGCCTTTTAAAACAGCGCTGCGCGTAGTCGAACAGATTGAAAATATTGTTGTGGAGATTTTACTGGAAGACGGGATAAAGGGAATCGGTGCAGCAGCGCCTACTTTTGTCATTACAGGAGAATCTCGTGAAAGCATTGAAGCGGCTTTAGTCGGGCCGATTCGTACTAATTTAATTGGAAAAGATATTAGACAGCTGAATGATTTGCTGAAAACAGTACAGGAGTGCTGTGTAGGAAATACGAGTGCGAAGGGGGCTGCCGATATTGCGCTGCATAATGCATATTGCAACCAAGCCGGCATATCCGTTTCCTCCTATTTAGGCGGCTGTAAAAAAATATCTACGTGTATGACAGTAAGTGTCGATACGGTTGAAAAGATGCAGGAGGAAGCAAAAAAAGCGGTGGAAGCGGGCTACTCTGTACTGAAGATTAAAGTCGGCGATAATGCAGAAATGGACGTCAAACGAATGGCGGCGATTTTGGCGGCTGTGCCGGAAACGGTCACGCTGCGGCTCGATGCCAATCAGGGCTGGAAACCGAAAGAAGCAGTGAGGCTGATCCGTCAGTTCGAGGAGCTTGCGTACCCCATAGAGTTTATCGAACAGCCTGTAAAAGCATGGGATTTAGAAGGGCTGAAATATGTCCGGGATCATGTGTCTACACCGATTATGGCGGATGAAAGTGTTTTTTCAACAAAGGATGCATTGAAGCTTATCGAAGGCGGCTATGTGGACCTGCTTAATATTAAACTGATGAAATGCGGCGGGATCGCTGAGGCAATGAAGATTGCAAGCATCGCAGAAGCAAAAGGCATTGCCTGTATGATCGGCAGTATGATGGAATCCTCTATTTCCGTGGCGGCAGCAGCCCAGGTTGCAGCAGCCCACCCGAATATCCGCTACTTTGATTTGGACGCACCACTATGGCTTGCGGTCCCGCCGACACACTTAAAGTATATTGGCGAAACGGTTGAAATTATATAATACATGAGACATCCTCTCTCACCAGACGCTGGCGGGCTGTTCATTTAAGAATAGCGGTACGGTTCTGGGAGAGGGGGTTTTCTATGTGTTTATGTCCTTTTAGACCTCTGACTACCCGCTTTATGATTTAAAACTTTTGGAGTATAACATGCTAAATGGACAGATGGTAGTATCATCTCCATACAGTTACTGAGGATAGAACCTAGATGAAATCCAGTTTACTTTCATGAGAAAACTGGATTTTTGTTTTTGT
>JAPSKP010000072.1 GCA_031181585.1 Lysinibacillus sp. | reverse complement strand
ATTCGAAGCTTATAAAATGGGAGGTGTCTAGAAAGCGAAAGCTTCCTGGCATCTCTTTTTTCATAAATTGGATAGCTGCAGTACGCTATTCTTCCTCTTATTAAGAAAAGGGTCGCTCGAGAATATTTCTCGTAGCGACCCTTTTTAATTAAGCTGATTTCGATGGCTGCAGCAGATAGGAGGCTTTCCTGTTTGTCCATGTATAGGCAAGTACAAAACAGCCAGCCAATACAACCGTTCCTAAAATATACGGAGATTCCATATTCCAGTCAAAGAGAATACCAGCTAATGCAGGTCCGAACATATTACCAAGGCTCATATAAGCGTTGTTCATGCCGGCAGCGAAGCCTTGTTCATTCCCTGCAACCTTACTGATTAGCGTATTTACTGCTGGACGGATAAACGTTGTTGCAATAGAGAACAAAGTAGCAACAACTAAAACAATGAAGAAGCCACTTACAAAAATGACAAGCAGCATCGTCGCAGCTGCTAATAAAAGGTTGACTAAAATAACCTTCATTTCACCATATTTCTTAAACAATTTATCAATGACGAACATTTGAAGAATAACTCCTGCAAATCCGCCAACTGTTAAAATAATGGAAATATCCAATGGTGTATAGTCAAATTTATGATCCAGGTAAAGTGATAATGTTGCCTGGAAGTTAGAGATTCCAAAACTGAAAGTGAAAACGACAATTAAAAATACAAAGTATGATGTTTTTGTTGATTTCACCATTTGTTTTACTAAGTTTTCACGTGGTGGTCTTGCAGCAGCAGCCGTATCGACGGCATTTTTAATATTCGGCAAGATCAGCCATGATAAAATAGCCGCAATCAATGCAGCGCTTCCCGCTACATAAAAAGGAAAATGCAAATTGATTCCCGATAAAGCCCCCCCGAGTCCAGGCCCAATTGTAAAGCCAAGGCTCATGGCAGCTCCGAGCATCCCCATGCCTTTTCCGCGTTGCTCTACTGTCGTAATGTCTGCAACATAGGCCATGATTGGAGGCATAACAAATGCAGCTCCTGCACCGCTTAGGAAACGGGAAATAAATAATACCCATACTGCATCAGCAAGGCCGAATAAAATTTGGGCTAGACCGTAGACGACAAGTCCCCCGATAATAAATATCTTTCTTCCGTGGCGATCAGACAATTCCCCCGCAATAGGAGAAAGTAAAAATTGTGCCAGTGCAAAGCCTGCAATTAGAAATCCGAGGACTTGTCCTCCTACACCAAATACTTGTAAATATGCGGGCATAACCGGTACGATAATACCAATGCCTCCCATTGTTATGAAAAGGTTAAACATTAATACATAAAGGGCCACATTGTTATTAGCTTTAGCCATGACACACCGCCTTTCTTATGAACTATTTCGACTTTTGAAATGATAATACACATAGTCTAACATAATTATACTGTAAGTGTCTCTATTAGAAATATCGGTAAAAGGAATGAAAAAACGCGCAGCAGAAAGCTGGGCGTTCTTTATCTAATTTAGATTCATCTTAAATTCAAGAAAATATTCATTATATTTACCAAGCCATTTGAGGCCTAAGTTTTCGTAAACCTCTAGGCGTTCACGAAGCTCAACATCTGGATAGAAGCGCTCATCGCTAATAACTTCTTCATCCATGAGCTCCCAAGAAGCAGCATTAGGTGTTGAATACCCGACATAGTCAGCATTTTGCGCTCCGTTTTCTGCATCCAGCATGAAATTAATAAAGGCATGTGCTCCTTCAATATTCTTGGATGTTTTTGGAATAACAAAGTTATCAAACCATAAATTTGAACCTTCTTCAGGTACCGCGAAATCTAGTTCTTCATTTTCCCACATCATATCGGCTGCCTGACCGGACCACGTAAGGGCAACGGTTGCTTCATTATTGATCATAAGCGGTGTAATTTCGTCACCGATAATAGCCTTAACGTTTGGTGTTAGCTCGATTAACTTATCTGTTGCTTCACGAAGTGCCAAATCGTCCTTCAGATTCAAGGAATAGCCGAGTGAATTCAATCCCATCCCAATGACTTCACGGGAGCCATCCACTAGGAATACTTTATCTTTTAAACGTTCGTCCCATAAATCTTCCCATGATTCAAACGTCAAATCTTCAGGTACCATTGAGGGATTATACACAATACCGACCGTTCCCCAGAAATAAGGGGTAGAGTATTTGTTGCCTGGGTCGAATGGTAAGTCCAAGAAGTAGGGATCAATATTCTTCATGTTCGGAATCAGTGAATGGTCAAGTTCGATGAGCATATCATCTTCAATCATCGTCTCAATCATATATTCGGAAGGAACAGCGATGTCATAAGATGAGCCGCCCTGCTGTACCTTCGTATACATTGCTTCATTTGAATCAAATGTTTCGTATACGACATGAATACCTGTTTCTTGTTCAAACGCATCGATTAATTCAGGATCGATGTATTCGCCCCAGTTATAGACTGTCAGCGTATCTTTACTGCCTTTCGCTCCGGCAGATTCTAAAGATCTTGAAGCAAAGAATAAAAGAAGGCAGACGATAATAATTGCGCTGGTTGCCTGTACGAGCTGCTTCATTTAGATTCCCCCATTCTTGCTTTCGTACGGTTATTGACAAAGTAGTAGCCGATTACCACTAGGACTGTTACTAAGAAGACAAGACCGGAAATAGCATTAATTGTTAATGTAATGCCGGCGCGCGCCATCGAATAGATTTCCACAGAAAGAGTAGAGAAACCGTTGCCTGTCACGAAAAATGTCACAGCAAAATCATCAAGTGAATACGTAATCGCCATGAAGAAGCCGGCAAAAATACCCGGTGCGATATACGGAAGGATAACACGCATTAATACATCCCGCTTTGTCGCCCCTAAATCACGGGCAGCATCAATAAGGGAGGTGTTCATTTCTAATAGCTTTGGCAATACCATCAGTACTACAATCGGTACACTGAATGCAATATGGGATACAAGTACAGATGTGAAGCCAAGCTTTACCCCAATCATCGTAAATAGGATAAGGAAGCTGGCCCCGATCACAACATCTGGAGAAACGATCAATACATTATTTAATGAAAGAAATGTATTACGTAATTTTTTGTCCTTCATCGAAACGATTCCGATAGCACCGAGTGTTCCAATAATTGTGGCAATCAGACCAGATAATAGAGCGATCAACACAGTATTGATCAGAATGACGAGCAGGCGTGTATCTTCAAATACAGCCTTGTAATGTTCCAAAGTGAAAGACTCAAAATCGTTCATATTGCCGCCGCTGTTAAATGAATAGAAAATCAAATAAAAGATCGGTGCATATAGGACGATGAACACTAAAACCAAATATCCTTTAGAGGCTGCAGATAATTTATTCATTATACACGGCCTCCTTTCTTCTTTTGTCCCGTAACCATCATCGTCAGTACCATGAATACAATTAGGAATACGGCGATTGTAGAACCCATCCCCCAGTTCTGAGAAACAAGGAACTGCTGTTCAATGGCTGTTCCGAGGGTAATAACCTGATTTCCTGCAATCAAGCGAGTAATCATGAAAAGTGATAGGGCAGGGATGAATGTTACCTGAATTCCTGATTTTACACCGTCAATCGTTAATGGGAATACGACACGGCGGAATGTTGTCCAGCTGGATGCCCCAAGATCTCTCGCAGCAAAAACAAGGGACGGGTTTAATTTATCGAGCGAGTTGAAAATCGGTATGATCATGAATGGAATGAAGATATATACCGATACAAAAATAAAGCTAAAATCAGTAAATAAAATTTGCTGAGGATCAAAGCCGAATACTTCAATAAATGCATTGATCGGACCATACAAGCCGAAGATTCCAATGAATGCATATGTTTTTAACAGCAGATTGATCCAAGATGGGATGATAATCAGCATCAGCCATAGCTGCTTATGCTTTGTCTTTGTCAACAAATAAGCAGTCGGGTAGGCAATCAATAATGTAAAGAAAGTGATGAGAAATGCATACCAGAAGCTTGTGAATGTCATTTTTAAATAAATAGCGGAGAAGAAGTTTTTATAATTCTCCAGCGTGAAATTTCCAGAAAGGTCAAGCATGGAATAATAAAGTACTAAGGCAATCGGTGCAATAACGAATAAGGCAATCCAAATGACATAAGGGAATAACGCTGTGCGATTTTTACTCTGCATGTTCATCTTCCCCGTACGCTTCTAAGCGCTTGTCGAACTCTTCTTCTGTTTCGTTCAGACGCATAACATGAATTGCTTCTGGATCGAAGTCCAAACCGATTTCTGCACCTACTTCTGCCTTTTTCAGTGAATGAACAAGCCATTCATTACCGTCTTTATCGTATGTTGATAACTCATAGTGAACACCGCGGAATAGCTGCGTATCAACACGCACAATTAATTTGCCCTTATCTACCGATGTAATTTCTAAATCTTCTGGACGGATGACGATGTCAATTTTCTCGTTTGGCTTCATTCCGCCATCCACACATTCAAACACTTTGCCAGCAAACTGTACTTTATAATCTTCAATCATTACCCCGTCTACGATATTGGATTCACCGATAAAGTCTGCAACAAAGCGGTTAATCGGTTCATCGTAAATATCGACTGGAGTTCCTGACTGCATAATTTCTCCTTGAGACAAGACGAAAATCTCGTCACTCATTGCCAAGGCTTCTTCCTGATCGTGTGTGACGAAAACAAATGTTTTGCCAAGACGCTGCTGTAACTCGCGGAGTTCATATTGCATTTCAGTTCGTAACTTTAAATCAAGGGCAGATAACGGCTCATCTAATAGGATTACTTCGGGGTCATTGACGATCGCGCGGGCAATTGCTACACGCTGACGCTGACCACCGGACATCTCAGAAATTTCACGGTTTTCATAGCCTGCTAGGTTAACGAACTTCAATGCTTCCAGGACACGTTCTTTAATTTCCGTTTCCTTTACTTTTTTGATTCGAAGACCAAATGCCACATTTTCAAAAACATTTAAATGAGGAAACAGCGCATAATCCTGAAACACGGTATTTACTTGTCTTTCATTAGCAGGCACATTGTTTATACGTTTGCCATTGAAATATACATCGCCTGTCGTGGCATCTGTAAACCCGGCAATAATACGTAAAATGGTTGTTTTTCCACAGCCGGAGGGACCTAATAATGTATAAAACTTGCCTCTTTTAAGCTCAAAGTTGATATTTTTTAGGACGGTCGTCCCGTCATTATAAGATTTTGTTACGTTTTCAAAACGAATAATCGTGTTATCCATTAGTTGTCCTCCTCATTACAAATAAGATTCAGTAGCTACTAGCAGCACCCTTGTCAGTCCGTTGTGTGCATTAAAAATCTGATGGTTTGAAGATGCCTCGTAATAAACCGAGTGGCCTTCGCCTGCGATATATTCTTCTGTGCCGATGACGACGCGGATGCGGCCTTTTATTACATAAATAAAAGTTTCAGATAATGAGGGTTCAAACTGCTTGAATTCACCATCTTTTTGTAAAGTTAGAATGACTGGCTCCATTTCCTTTTCATTAGAGGTCGGGATCAGCCACTCAATTGAATATTTTTTGTCGTGGTCGGTATAGCTTGTGTGGTCTTCCTTCGTATAAACGACTGGTTGCTCATCAGGTGTGTCATCAAAAAATTCCTTAGGCGTAGAGCCAAGGACTTCGAGAATATGGAATAGCGTTTCAATGGACGGAGAGTTTAGGTTGCGTTCAAGTTGTGAAATGTAACCCTTTGTCAGGTCCGTACGTTCCCCAAGCTCTTCTTGCGTGAGCCCCTTTTTTAATCGTAAAGCTTTAATTTTTGTTCCGATTTGCATTAGGCACATCCCTCCTGCTTGGTTTAGTAATGCTAAACAAAAAGTATTAAAGTTTACTATTACCAAACTTTAAGTTTACAAAACATAATTATTATAACGAATTCTCCCCTGATTACAAGAGGTTTTTACTGGTAAAGCCGAAAAAAATATTAAAACTCATAATTGGTTAAAAATGTAACTGAATATAGAAAGGAAAATGAAGGAGGAAAATTGAATTTTTCCGCCGTTGCCGATATGGACTATCATGTATCAAAGGCGTATGGTGTTTTCATAGAAGAGGGGGGACAGCCCTGTTTGGGTTGCTTATCATCAGCTTTAAAGGAGAGCAGTCTTACCAAATAATTTTCCATCATAATATTGAGCGGGATGTTGATGAAATAGTAAGAATGATTCAGACAGTGCAATCAGGAGGGGTATGTCCTGCAAATTGACGGTCTAACCAAGCGACACTTTAACCAATTCTGCATATCATATCAGGGAGCAAGGAGGATGGGATATGAAAATGCGTGCTCCAATGCCCTCATTAGATGGAGCCAATTGGTTAAATAACAAAAAAATGACAACAGAAATGCTTGCAAAAAGACCGACTTTCATACACTTCTGGTCGGTTAGCTGTGATTTATGTAAGTACGGATTAGATACGGTTAGTATGTTGGGGGATAAATATGCAAGTGATTTGAATGTCATAGCGGTCCATATGCCTCGTACTGAAGAAGACATGATTCTTCCAAATGTGAAGGCTGTGGTAGAGTACTATAAAATGAAACATCCAATTGTCGTGGATAATGACTTCCTCATTACAGATCGGTTCAGAAATCGATATGTACCAGCATACTATTTATTTGATGAAAAGGGTCAGCTTCGGCATTATCAGGCAGGCGGGGCTGCTTTACGAATGCTTGAAAAGCGCATTCAACGTGTCATTGAAGAATATAAAAGGTAGGGCGTATGCCGTGCCTTTTTATTTTTTTAAATTTGATATACACTGAAATCACAGAAGAACAGGGGGAATACAAATGAGAAAAGAATTTGTTGTAATTGGGCTGGGACGTTTCGGAGGCAGCATTGTAAAGGAACTAATTTCCCAAGGTGCTAATGTCATGGCCATCGACTATTCACCTGAGCGTGTAGATGATTTTGCACATATTGCAACACAAGCGGTAGTAGCAGATACAACGGATGAGGCAGTTATCAAATCGCTTGGTCTGCGAAATTTCGAGCATGTTATTGTGGCAATCGGGGAGGATATCCAATCAAGCATTTTAACGACCCTGATTCTTAAAGAACTAGGTGTACAGCAAATTACAGTGAAAGCAAACAATGACTACCATGAGAAAGTACTACGGAAAATCGGCGCTGATTTTGTTGTTCATCCTGAGCGGGATATGGGGATTCGGATTGCTAACCATATGATATCTAATAATGTGCTTGACTATCTAGAATTATCGGACGAGCATTCTATTATGGAAATAAAGGTAAGTGACCGAATTGCCGGCCGTTCCCTTGTAGACTTGGATATCCGGGCAAAATACGGAATCAATATTGTAGGGATTAAAAGAGGGGAAGAAATTCTTATTACACCTGAACCGACAGATCCAATTTTAATGGGTGATCTTCTTTTAGTCATCGGTGCAGATGTAGACATCAACCGCTTCATGAAAAAAGTACTTTAACAGTTAAAAAGGTTGCTCCCAATAATATGGGAGCAACTTTTCTTATAGAGCCAGTCTCCTTAGGAGACTGGATGCAGTATATTATTTTACACTTCCATGATGATCGGTAGAATCATTGGACGACGCTTTGTCTTTTCAAAAAGGTAAGGACCTAAAACGTCTGTAATTTCATTTTTTAGCTCTGTCCATTGTGGGGACTTTTCCTGAATCGTGCTGTTCAAATGCTGTGCCAGTGTTTTCTGGGCCTCATTAATCATGGTGCCGGACTCACGCATATAAACAAATCCTCTAGAGATAATATCTGGTCCAGAAACAATTTTTTGATTTGCCATGTCGACACTTACTACGACAATCACAAGTCCCTCTTCTGAAAGAATACGACGATCACGCAGGACGATATTGCCGATATCACCAATGCCACTGCCATCGATATATATATCACCTGATGGGATACGGCCTGCTACATGCGCTTCATTAGCACTTAATGCTAATACATCACCGTTTTCCATAACAAATGTATTTTCATGCGGCACATCGCAATCAACAGCAAGCTCTGTATGCATTTTCAGCATACGGTATTCTCCGTGAATCGGCATAAAGAATTTCGGCTTGATCAACCGAAGCATTAACTTCTGTTCTTCCTGTGAACCGTGACCAGATGTATGAATGTTATTCAATGACCCATGGATAACCTCGGCTCCTGCACGGAATAGTAGGTTAATAATCTTGTTGACACTAATTGTGTTCCCTGGAATAGGCGAAGATGAGAATACAACTGTATCTCCAGGCTGAATTTGAATTTGTCGATGTGTTCCGTTAGCGATACGTGACAACGCTGCCATTGGCTCACCTTGTGATCCCGTACATAAAATTAGCACTTCATTTGCTGGAAGACGGTTGATGCTTTGCGCATCGACGAATGTTTCCTTCGGTGCAGTAATATAGCCAAGTTCACGTCCAATTGTAATAGCATTGTCCATAGAACGGCCAAAAACAGCGATTTTACGGCCATGTGCAGCTGCTGCATCAGTTACTTGCTGTAAACGGTGAATATTTGATGCGAAGGTCGCGAAAATGATTCGTCCGTCCACTTTACGGAAAATATCATTAATGCTTTCGCCCACTTTACGTTCAGACATCGTAAAGTTTGGTACTTCAGCGTTCGTACTATCTGAAAGCAGACATAATACACCATCACGCCCGATTTCCGCCATTTTTGTTAAGTTGGCTGGTTCACCTACTGGCGTAAAGTCAAATTTGAAATCTCCTGTATGGACGATATTTCCAGGTGGTGTCTTCACAACAATGCCGAATGCATCCGGGATACTGTGCGTTGTACGGAAGAAACTTACAGATGTTTTTCGGAATTTGATAACATCTTCTTCTTTAATTTCAATAAGCTTTGTTGTACGAAGCAGTCCATGCTCATCCAGCTTGTTCCGTAACAAGCCTAAGGCAAGTTTGCCTCCGTAAACAGGTATATTCAGTTGACGCAGTAAATAAGGGATACCACCGATATGGTCTTCGTGACCGTGTGTGATAAATAAACCTTTGATTTTATCAACGTTTCGTACTAAATATGTGTAATCAGGAATGACATAATCGATTCCAAGCAAGTCATCTTCCGGGAATTTAATACCTGCGTCGATTAGGATAATTTCATCTTGGAATTGAACTCCATATGTGTTTTTGCCGATTTCGCCCAGTCCGCCGAGTGCGAAAACAGCCGCTTGATCATTTTTAACAAACTTCATAAGCGATTAAGCGTTCTCCAGACGGAAGTTCTGGCTGTTGCGCTCATACTCTAGGTAATTTCCTTCAAGTAATTGCACAAGCTCGATATTGTAGTTTCGTTCTTTTAGAAACTCACGAACTTCACGTTCTGAAGATGCCTCTACGTATAATGATTTTGTGTTTTCGCGAACTGGAATCTCATTCATGTTTTCTTGATAATAAACTTTATAAATCATAATTACTCTCCTTTTGATACGTACATAGTGGTTGCATTTAGGTCCTGCTTTACACAGGTCTTCTGTCATCTCAAATACTTCTGTAAAAGCATATGTCTGAAGAAGTATAAATCACATAAAGAGGTGTAAAGAATTCGTCGAATAAATGCATTTCCTTTATATTATCACGCAGCTATCCTAAAATAAAGAAAAGCCCTTCAAAAACTGAAGGGCTTACGCAATTGATTTCTTCCCGAGGATGCCATTCAACCGTTTCAACAATTTCTTTTTGAGTCGTTTTAACATAGTGCATCACTCCTTATATTCATTATATCGAATTTTCAGAAATTTGTAAAGGTCTTTATTAAAAAGAGAGGGTGGAATATATGAAAAAAATATTATTCTTTGATGTGGATGGCACGCTTTATAATAGCGAAAAAGAGCTCCCGGCTTCAACAAAGGAAGCGCTGTTCACCGCTAGGAAAAATGGGTATGAAATCGCCATTGCTACTGGGCGGGCGCCTTTCATGATTAAAGAGCTGCTAGAAGAACTTGAAATTGATACATATGTAACGTTCAACGGTCAGTACGTCGTTTATAAAGGGGAGGTAATCTTCACAGATTCTATTCCAAGTGATTATCTGCAAAAAATCATTGCGTTCGGTGAAAGTCGTGGAGAGCCTGTCGTATTTCTAGATGAGCGGGAAATGATCGCTTCCTTCCCGGATGATGAAAAGGTAGAGACAAGCCTAGCTACACTTAAATATCCTTATCCGAGGATTGATGCCTCTTTCTTTAAACTAAAGCCGGTTTATCAAACGTTAATATTTATGCAGGAAAAGGATGAACCTTTATATCGTGAAACATTCCCGCAAGTTCAATTCGTCAGATGGCATCCGTATTCATGTGATATTTTGCCAAAGGACGGCTCGAAAGCACGCGGTATCCAAAAAATACTCGACCATGTAGGAAAAACAATGGAAGATGCGGTGGCCTTCGGAGATGGACTGAATGACATCGAAATGCTGGAAGCTGTTGGGACAGGCGTAGTGATGGCAAATGGTCATGAAAAGACAAAGGCAGTAGCGGATGTACTAGCTCCTCATGTAGATGAAGATGGCATTTATAAAGTAATGAAGAAGCTGGAAATAATTTAATGAAAAAGTAAATGTACTTCTTACAATAAAAACCGGGGAAATTTCCCCGGTTTAAAAATAGTTTGAAGGTATAAATTTTAAAGTTATCGAATTCTCTACATAGTCGAGCTTTTAAGCATCGAAGATCAAGCAGCTAAGCTGGCTGCGAGTATGTTTTTCTTATCTTTCATACGGTAGGGAATTTGGGATATCACTAAATGGATCTTTTTCGTCAATACGGTCATAGAACATAACGCCGTTTAGGTGGTCAAGCTCATGCTGAAATGCAATAGCTGCGAGACCTGATAGGCGCAGTTTCTTTTCTTCGCCGTCTACTGTCATAAATTTAACCGTAATCCGTGCATGGCGCGGAACGTATCCCGGAATGGCTCGATCAACAGACAAGCAGCCCTCTCCGGATGTAATGTATGTTTGTTCAACCGAATGGCTGACAATTTTAGGATTTATTGCAACAAAGCTCAACTGCTCGCCTTGCTCATCTGCCAAGTGTAATGCAAACATACGCTTTAAGCGGTTCACCTGGTTTGCAGCAAGACCTATCCCCCCGCGCAGATTGTATTTTTCCGACATTTCCGGGTCCTGACTGTTGATTAAATACTCTAACATATCATGAGCCAGCTTGCGGTCTTCCTCTGTTAGAGGAAATACAACTTCTTCTGCACGTGCACGTAACGCCGGATGACCTTCACGAACGATGTCCTCCATTAAAATCATGTAAAAACTTCCTTTCACTTTCTTCTGTATATGCTAAGTATACAACACTCTTCGTCTACGGCAATGAAAAAAACTTCGAGAAATTTGAAAAAAGGTAGTTGTACAATGCGGGGAATGGGAATAGTAGAAACATTACGTTTCTTTAGGCAGTCAACTATTTTACAGCAGCTTGTTTATAACACAGAGGTGATACAGTAACTGTATTGATATATAACAGTTTAAGACCTGATGATTTTTCTGATAAAAAGAAAAAATAATGAAATTCTAAAAGAATCAATGATTGACCGATGCTCTTTTCTTCTTTATACTCAAATTATGAAAAAGTTGTACTAATAAATTTTTGTAAAAAAATAATACAGTTGAAAGGGAGAGTTAACTATGGGAGAAAATAAATTCGATCCTACTGCAACATTGCGTGAAGTGGAAGAGAAATTTCATATGTTCCAGATTTTAAATGAAGAAGGGGAAGTTGTTAACGACGAGGCAAATCCTAATTTGTCAGATGAGGAACTAGTAGAACTGATGAGCCGTATGGTTTATACACGTATTTTGGATCAACGTTCTATTTCATTAAACCGTCAAGGTCGTCTGGGATTTTATGCGCCGACTGCAGGGCAGGAAGCATCTCAATTAGCTTCACAATTTGCTCTTGAGAAGGAAGATTGGATTTTACCTGGGTATCGTGATGTGCCGCAAATCGTATGGCATGGTCTGCCGCTATGGAAGGCGTTCCTGTTCAGCCGCGGTCATTTTGTAGGAAACCAGATCCCAGAGGGTGTAAATGTTCTGCCGCCGCAAATTATCATCGGGGCGCAATATGTGCAGGCTGCCGGTGTAGCACTAGGTATCCAGAAACGAGGACAAAAGACAGTTGCTGTTACCTATACGGGAGATGGCGGTTCATCGCAAGGGGACTTCTATGAAGGCATTAACTTTGCGGGTGCATTTAAATCACCAGCTATTTTCTTCGTTCAAAACAACCAATTTGCTATTTCAACGCCGCGTGAAGTACAGACGGCTGCAAAAACACTTGCTCAAAAAGGGATTGCCGCAGGTATTCCAAGTATTTTAGTAGACGGTATGGACCCATTGGCGGTATACGCAGCTACACGAGATGCGCGTGAACGTGCAGTAAACGGTGAAGGACCAACATTAATCGAGACATTATGTTACCGCTATGGTCCGCATACAATGGCCGGAGATGATCCAACGCGCTATCGTACGGGAGATTTAGATAATGAATGGTCACTGAAGGACCCAATTGTTCGCTTCCGTAAATACCTAGAAGCAAAAGGCATTTGGTCAAAAGAGAAAGAAGAAGAAGTAATTGAGCGTGCAAAAGAAGAAATCAAAGAAGCAATCAAGAAAGCAGATCAGGCGCCGAAACAGAAGGTGTCGGATTTGATTGAAAATATGTATGCAAGCGAAATGCCATATAACTTGAAAGAACAACTTGAAATCTATAAAGAGAAGGAGTCGAAATAAGCATGGCACAAATGACGATGATTCAGGCAATTACAGATGCACTCCGCTGTGAACTGAAAAACGATGAGAATGTTCTAGTTTTCGGTGAAGACGTTGGGGTAAATGGAGGTGTATTCCGTGCAACGGAAGGCCTTCAAAAAGAATTTGGTAAAGACCGTGTATTTGATACACCACTTGCAGAATCCGGCATTGGCGGCCTAGCGATCGGACTTTCTCTTCAAGGCTTTCGTCCAGTACCGGAAATCCAATTCTTCGGTTTCGTATACGAAGTAATGGATTCCATTAACGGTCAGTTAGCGCGTATGCGTTACCGTACTGGAGGCACATATAATGCTCCTGTTACAATTCGTTCACCATTTGGCGGCGGTGTGCATACACCAGAAATGCACTCAGATTCGCTAGAAGGATTAATGACACAGCAGCCAGGCTTAAAGGTCATCGTGCCATCAACACCGTACGATGCAAAAGGACTGTTGATCTCGGCCATCCGCGATAACGACCCTGTTGTTTTCCTTGAGCATCTTAAACTGTATCGTTCATTCCGGGAAGAAGTGCCGGAAGAGTCTTATACGATTGAAATCGGCAAGGCGGATGTGAAACGTGAAGGAAAAGACCTTACAATCATTGCATACGGCTTGATGGTTCATGAAAGTTTGAAGGCCGCTGAGGAGTTAGAAAAAGAAGGATACTCGGTCGAGGTAGTGGATCTTCGTACGATTCAGCCATTAGATATCGACACAATTATTAAATCAGTGGAGAAAACAGGCCGTGCAATTGTTGTGCAGGAAGCTCAAAAGCAGGCGGGTATTGCGGCGAACGTAGTAGCCGAAATTACAGAGCGCGCTATTTTAAGTCTGGAAGCTCCAGTGCTTCGCGTAGCGGCACCAGATACAATCTATCCATTCCCACAGGCAGAAGGTGTTTGGCTGCCTAACTACAAAGACGTAGTGGAAACGGCGAAAAAAGTTCTAACATTCTAAGAAGAGGTGAATAAATAATGGCATTCAATTTCCGCTTACCGGATATCGGTGAAGGCATTCACGAAGGTGAAATCGTTAAATGGTTCGTAAAACCGGGAGACAAAATTCAAGAAGACGATATTTTATGTGAAGTGCAAAATGACAAAGCAGTCGTTGAAATTCCCTCTCCTGTAGAAGGCACTGTAGAAGAGATTTTAGTTGAAGAAGGGACAGTCGCTGTTGTAGGCGATGTGCTGATTCGCTTTGATGCGCCGGGCTACGAGGATTTAAAATTAAAGGGCGATGACCATGCCGGCGAAGAAGGAGAAGCTGAGACAGAATCTCAGGTTCAAGGAACTGCTGAAGCAGGTCAAGAGATCGATAAAAAAGAAGCAAAACAAGAAGAAGCACCGCAAAGAGGCGATGCTGGAGATAAAGAAAAGGGTGTTGTCATCTCAGCAGGTGAACAGGATGTAAACAGCCGCGTTATTGCGATGCCGTCTGTCCGTAAATTTGCTCGTGAAAACGATGTTGATATTCGTCAAATAAAGGGTACAGGTAAAAATGGCCGTGTGCTAAAAGAAGATGTGGAGAAATTCATGGCTGGAGGCCACGTGGAAGAAGCTCCACAAGCAGAAGAAACAACATCAGCTGCGGAAGAAACAGTACAAACAGCACCTGCTGCTGTCAACTTAGAAGGTGACTTCCCGGAGACGCGCGAGAAAATGAGCGGTATTCGTAAGGCAATCGCTAAAGCGATGGTCCATTCGAAACAAACAGCGCCGCATGTTACACTAATGGATGAAGTAGATGTAACAGCGCTTGTAGCACATCGCAAACGCTTCAAGGAAATTGCGGCAGAAAAAGGCGTAAAGCTAACATATCTTCCTTACGTCGTAAAAGCGTTAGTGTCTATGCTGCGTGAATTCCCTGAATTTAATCGTTCATTGGATGACGCAACGCAAGAAATTATTCAAAAACATTATTTCAACATCGGCATAGCAGCTGATACTGAAAAAGGCTTATTGGTTCCTGTTATCAAACATGCTGATCGTAAATCTGTCTTTGCTGTCTCAGGCGAAATTAATGAATTAGCAACAAAGGCACGTGAAGGCAAGTTGGCACCAACTCAAATGAAGGGTGGCTCGATGTCGATTACAAATATCGGATCTGCCGGAGGCCAATGGTTCACGCCGGTCATCAACCATCCAGAGGTTGCTATTTTAGGGATTGGTCGAATTTCTGAAAAACCTGTAATAAAAAATGGTGAAATTGTAGCAGCACCTGTGTTAGCATTATCATTGAGCTTTGATCATCGCATGATCGATGGAGCCACTGCGCAAAATGCTTTAAATCATATAAAGCGTTTGCTAAGTGAACCAGAACTTTTATTAATGGAGGCGTAATAAAAATGGTAGTAGGAGATTTCCCAATCGAGATTGATACTCTTGTCGTTGGTGCAGGCCCTGGTGGTTACGTTGCAGCAATTCGTGCAGCGCAAACTGGACAAAAGGTAACGATTGTAGAGCGCGGCGCATTAGGCGGCGTATGTTTAAACGTAGGTTGTATCCCATCAAAAGCATTGATCTCAGTAGGTCACCGCTTCGAGCAAGCGAAACATTCAGATGATATGGGTGTAGTAGCATCAGAAGTGAAGCTTGATTGGGCTAAAGCACAAGCATTCAAAGATAGCGTTGTTTCTAAATTAGTAGGCGGGGTTGAAGGCCTATTAAAAGGAAATAAGGTGGATATCGTAAAAGGTGAGGCTTATTTCGTAGATGCCAACACTGTACGTGTAATTGATGGCGATAAAGCACAAACTTACACATTCAAAAACGCTATTTTAGCAACAGGATCTCGTCCAGTTGAAATTCCAACATTTAAATTCACTGAACGTGTAATCAACTCTACAGGTGCGCTTTCTTTACCGGAAGTACCAGAGAAATTAGTTGTAATCGGCGGCGGTTACATCGGTACTGAGCTAGGTTCTGCTTACGCAAACCTTGGTTCACAAGTAACAATCATCGAGGGTGGAAAAGACATCCTAGCTGGTTTTGAAAAACAAATGACGCAAGTTGTGAAAAAAGGCCTGAAGAAAAAAGGCGTTGAAGTAGTAGTTGGCGCATCAGCTAAAGGTGTAGAAGAAAATGAAAACGGCGTAGTTGTAACATACGAAGCAGGCGGAGAAGAAAAAACTGTCGAAGCAAACTATGTATTAGTAACAGTAGGACGTCGTCCAAATACAGATGAAATGGGTCTAGAAGAAATCGGTATCAAGTTTGCTGAACGCGGCTTACTTGAAGTTGACAAACAATGCCGTACTTCAGTACCAAACATTTATGCAATTGGTGATATCGTATCTGGTCCTCAGCTTGCACACAAAGCTTCATACGAAGGTAAAGTGGCAGCAGAAGCGATCGCTGGCGAAAAATCAGTTGTAGATTACCTGGCAATTCCAGCAGTCTGCTTCACAGATCCAGAACTTGCGACTGTAGGCTACTCAGAAGATCAAGCAAAAGCGGAAGGCATCGAAGTAAAAGCAGCGAAATTCCCATTCGCAGCAAATGGTCGTGCATTAGCGCTTAACCAAACAGAAGGATTCGTTAAACTAGTTGCCCGTAAAGAAGACGGTCTATTAATCGGTGCTCAAATCGTAGGTGCAGGTGCATCTGATATGATCGCTGAAATGGGCTTAGCTATCGAAGGCGGCATGACTGCAGAAGACGTAGCGTTAACAATCCATGCTCACCCAACATTAGGTGAAATTACGATGGAAGCTGCTGAAGTATTACTTGGCAACCCAATCCACATCGTATCTAAATAATATAGCAATACCAAAAACACTGTTCGGCAATATGCCGAACAGTGTTTTTTTGTTATGAATCCATGAGACGGGGATAATGGACAAAGTTGGCTTATAATAGACAAATTTAATGAGTTAATAGACAATTTCCCTTCATTAATAGACAATTCCTCCCTATTAATAGACAATCCAACAAGTTAAACCGGTCACATTGTAGAAATATTATTAAAAGAAGGTAGTTGGATACCTTTACGGCAGCCCTGGATGAGGCCCAAGGAGTACTGAAAAACGAGGAAGCGACTCAAGCAGAAGTGGATGCAGCAACAGCAAATTTAAGAGAGGCTGTTGAGGCTTACAATAATGCAAAGCAGCCAGGTACACAAACAGATGAAGACGTTTCTGCAAGTAGAGATGCCTTACAGGAATTAATAGTTGAAGC
>JAPSKP010000071.1:15266-17450 GCA_031181585.1 Lysinibacillus sp. | reverse complement strand
GGATAATACTTTTCATCGAAGCTGTCGTAACAATGACTATGTTTCCTTTCACAAGATTAATGAAAATGTTCGTATAAAAATATCAAAAGGTTCATTTTCATTACTTTATACAACTAGCCTTGTTCTTAGACCACCTTCGAATCCCTTATATCATCTCTCTCAATTGTAATCTACAACAAGAAAAACAGGTCCTGTTGATCCGTACAATTGATTTAGCAACAAGAAGATAAAGTTGACCCTAAAAGTTAGATGAATAATATAAACACCTTCCAAGATCTGATTCCGGTTTTGTAACAGGCTCAGGTCTTTTATTTTGCCTCCAGACGCTACCTTTCTTATTATTCAAAAAATATATTCATTTTTCTTCTAGATTTGTTATATTGATAGAGATAGGAGGATTGCAAAGTGAATATAGCAGCTATGTTGAAACTAAGCATTTCAATGGCCATTTTTGGTTCCATTGGTTTTTTCACAATACATACAGGTATCCCGGCAGTTGAGCTTGTATTCGTACGGTGCATCTGTGCCACTCTTTTTCTCGGCAGTATGTGGTTAGCTACCGGTGGACATAAAACAGAGAAATGGGAGAAACGTGAAGTCGGCAAGACATTGCTTTGCGGGATCTTTATCGTACTAAATTGGGTATTTCTTTTTAAAGCCTTCGAAGAGATGTCGATCTCCATCGCGATTTCCATCTACAATTTAGCTCCTATTTTTGTCCTCATATTAGGAGCCGTTCTTTTGGCAGAGAAAATGTCGGTTGGCGCAATCCTTGCAACAGTTGTTTGCTTTATCGGCAGTATTTTTATTGTAGGTATCGATAATTTTACGTCTGTAGAGGATTTTGTGGGTTCTGGTTTTATATGGGCAATACTTTCGGCCATCTGTTATGCGCTGACAATGTTTATAAGTAAAACAATTAACGGATTGTCTTCGTATGCTCTTACTTTTATCCAGACGACTGTCGGCATTTTTATGTTGGCACCCTTCTGTGATTTCAGCGTATTCAATGGACTGACAACGTCTAATTGGCTCTATATCGCAGGAACAGGTCTTATTCATACCGGTTTTGTTTATTATCTGTTCTTTGATAGTATCCGTAATCTAACAACGATTGTTGTTTCCGTACTTGTATTCGTCGATCCAGTTGTGGCAATTCTGCTGGATGTCATATTATTGTCGTTCCGCCCTTCCCTGCTTCAAATATTCGGAATTCTGCTGATCTTCGGAGCGATTAGCTACACCATTTACCAGCCTTCTAAAAAGAGCGTTATAGTAGAAGAACAAGGATAGCTTCACTCAAAAAGAGCTGTTCGATAAACAAAACTTATCGAACAGCCCCTCTATTTCAATATTCCATTTCTAAACATAATGAACCATTCTTATTATTGGTCAATCGATACAGCATGGTCTTTGTAAAAGAACTGCCTTACCATTGCTTTTAGAGCCCTCTGCTCATCGCATAGATTAGGACAAAAGCGCCTGGAAAACGGCAATACAAACCGCTCCTGCCACCGGTATAATTTTAAAAGCCAGGTGGCCTCCTGCAGAAGCAGTCACCTCTGCCAATGGATCTTTTGCTGGGGAAGCGAGGTAGGCAAGGAAGCTGTCCCATTTATTACGCTTTCGATGGCAAGCCAGCTCTTGCGGAACATCAACTCTATAGTCATCCAACCGCTTTCTCAACTGCTCTTCTTTTTGGAATTCATCCTTCAGCATAATAATCTCCCTTCAACTGTTCTTTTAAGCTCTTCATTGCAGCATGCATCCTTGATTTGACGGTCCCGACCGGAATGGATAGTATATGAGCGATTTCATCCTGAGGTAAATCATGATAATAAGCGAGCAAAATAACAGCACGCTGTTTTTCAGGTAAGGCGGCAATCGCCTGTTGGATTGTCATTTTTTCCTCCGTAGAAAACCGAGTTACTTCTGTAGGAATGAGAAATGGCAGCAGCGTTCGCCATTTTTTACGTCTGTTTAGTTTATTAAGAAGCAACCGGTAGCCGATTTGGAATACATATGATTTGACCGTCCCTTTATTGCAGTTGAAATTGCTGGATGTTTTTTGCAGTACTTCAAAAGTATCGTGGACGGTATCGATACTGAGCTGCTCCTCACGTGTGTAGCGGAACAGGAAGCTATATAATGACTCATACAGCCTTTCATATAGGATGGCAAAAG
>JAPSKP010000071.1:0-15166 GCA_031181585.1 Lysinibacillus sp. | reverse complement strand
CTGGATGTTTTTTGCAGTACTTCAAAAGTATCGTGGACGGTATCGATACTGAGCTGCTCCTCACGTGTGTAGCGGAACAGGAAGCTATATAATGACTCATACAGCCTTTCATATAGGATGGCAAAAGCCTCCTGGTTACCTTGCTGATAGGCTGCCATCCATTCTTCATTGCTTTTCATCCTGCTTTCCTCCCAAGTGAGCATTAACGGACTTGAGTGTCAGCGACACACGCGAAACGAGATAACACACCGTCACAATAACCCATGCCTGCGACTGGTTCGTAAAAAACTGAACAAACGGGTTATCAATCGTCTTCCCGAACGTTAACAGCATGTTCAATGCCTGCACGCAAATAATCGTATAGATTGCTACAACAAGCGTTAGTGTGTCAAATACATTCCATCGTAGAAAGATAGTTGTTTTCTTATAATTAATTTTACGATTTTCACGTACTATGTACTTCCTTTCAAAGGGAACAGCAATAGCCAATAACACTGAAATCCATACTCCCATCACTCCTAATGAAACAATCCACCCTATCTCCATCCTTATCACCTATCCTTCGAATGCCTGTCAATGATTCTATATCCAGATGCATCCTATATTTACTTTCATTAACTATACAAATGAAAAGATGAAAAGGTTCATTTTATTTCTGTTATTTTTTCCCCACTTTAAATAGTAATGGTATCAACGACAGAATAACTACCCCTACTACGAGTGTAGAAAGGAGTATCTCCGATGGTAAGACAATATTCTCTCCTTGCATGCGATACAGAATAAAGACATTAACAGGGATATTCAGCAGAAGCCCTGTAGCTAGGCCCGGAGCATACTGCTTCATACTAAGCGCAGCAATGAGATGTGGAAAGATTGCATTTACAATCATCGATCCTAAAAAGCCGACAAATATCCATTTCGCTAAATCTACATGAGGCCAGATCATATAGCTGACTGCCGATAAATATGCAAGCCCTGTAATAATCGTTACAGCAAAACGAAACTCTCTTTCTGTCACTGGCTTTTGAAATCTGGATGCTTGCTGTGACCAAGCAGGAAGCCAGATTGCCTCCTCTAGATTATGTAATGTAATAGCGAAACAAAAAAGCACCACGAGAAGTTCCATCTCACTCCCATCCTCCTAACGAGTTCTTTTTTTGCCGAATCTGAAATCACGGAAACTACACCTTCCATTTATTTCAATATACTATAACTAACCCCTTACCAAAACAAAATATTATAGAACCAAAGGGGTTTTACTTAAAATGTAACCTTTAATTCGCCGTAAGAAATGAGGGCAACTACTTTTTTATGTTTGAATGAAAGAGTGAATCAAAGACAGAGCAGCTTTGGATGATTTTTCATGAAAGGCTGGCGCATACGGGTCGGCAAATCCATGGCTGCCATCTATTACATGGACCAAGACGTTCTTCATTGTTAGACTCCCAGCCAATTTTTTTACATCAAAGGATATTTCCTCACCGTAGATAAGGAGTACAGGACATTTTGGTTGTACATACAGGTAATCTCTAATACGTGAGCCATAATATCCGGAAACGGTTGTCACCTCCTCCATACTGCTGCATAACCATGCAACGGTAGCTCCTATACTAAATCCAATAACGTGGATTTCCTCATAATGCTCCCTCTCCTGCCTAATAAGAGAAGAAACTTCTTTAAAAACATCCTCAAAGCCGACATGTTCTATAAAATGAGCGTACGCTGTTTGTTCATTTTCATAAGCGAATGCCTCTTCCTTTTGAATAAAATTTGGACATAACACATCATAACCGAACTCGAAAAAACATCCGGCATAATACCGAATATGACCGTTAAGCCCATATATTTCATGTAATATAATAATCAATTTTTTATTGTTGCCAATCAACTGAAACATGGGCATTCCTCCTATAAAAAACTACCGTTACAGAATAAAACCGTAACGGTAGCCTTTCTTCCAATTATTATGATTCTTTATCAGGCAAGGCAGACAGGAGATTTTTAACGTATTGAAAATTTAATGAAATGGTACTGCCCTAAAACCTTTATATCATTCGATTGATTTTAAAGGTTACTTGAAAAGGTCTGGATATACCGTTTCTGCAACAAGCTGAACGGCCTCTCCAATTCTTGTTGCAGGACGACTTAGAATATCACTGTCCAGTTGGTATACTTCATCATTTTTAACAGCTTGAATTGTATTCCAGCTTGCTCGTGATTTAATTTCTCCAATTGGGTTCTCAATATAGTTAACCGTTGTTATGATCAATTCAGGATTTTTTGTGATTACATCTTCCTCCGCAACACTGAACCAGCCTGTTTGATCAGCAAAAATATTGTCTATACCGGCCGCATCTAGAATTTCATTTTGGAAGGTTTCTGAAGCAGTTGTCCAAATATCCGGAGCTGGAGAGATTTCTAGATAAACTTTTTTCTTCTGTTCTACTGTTGCTGTTTTTTCCTGAACATCCTCAATCTGTGTCTGAATGTCTTCGATTATTTCATCTGCAATGTCTGCCTTGCCTACCACATCACCAAGTTGCTCGATGTCCCCGTATACATCTTCAAATGTAGCAGCGGATTTGATTACAAACACCTGTAATCCAGCGTCTTCCAGCTGTGTAACTTGTGCTTCATCACCACTTGTATAGGCAATAACTACATCCGGATTTAATTCAACAATTCGCTCGGCATTGATTGTCGTAGAATCTGAGACCCGCTCAATGTCATTCGCTGCTTCTGGATATGTATCAAAATCTGTAGCACCTATAATTTTATCGCCGACACCTAATGAAAATAGTATCTCTGTATTACTTGGCTGAAGGGAAACAATTGTTTCAGGTGTTTTCTCGAATGTGATTTCCTTGCCGCGGTCATCGACAACTGTGTAGGTGCTTGTTTCTTTCTCCTGAACATCGTTCCCCGTTTTTTTCTCATCATTTGTTTGGTCACTATTGCAGGCAGCTAATAAAAGCATTGCTGCTAATGGTGCCGCGTACTTCATTTTGAACTTCATTTTTTTATCCCTCAATCTTTCTTTCCATATGATTTGGATACGAATATAACTTCTTCAATATTCTGCAGTTTATTCACTTCTATTGTAAGCACAAAAAAAACATTGGCGAGCAGTCCTAAAAATTGAAATAGAATTTCCGGTACTTCCCGCTCCTCACTGACTTTATGAAGTGCCCGGTACGATTTTTTTGCTTCACTTCTACAAACATGAAGGGACGAGGCTCCGTGGCTTCCCTGCGGCAGTACAAACTGCTTGATCGCTTCTCCTGCGCGTTCAACAAAATCATCGTAAATGCTGTCCAGCCATGCTAAGTCTTCAATGGTAATGGACAGCCGCCCACGAACAGAACCATTTACATGATAGGCAAGGGGCTGTATTTGGCGAAGAATAGTCACGATCTCCTCAGTTCCAGTTTCTTGCTCCAGTACAGCAATCGCATGTCCTATTTGTGTCGTCATTGAATCTGTACGGATTTCGTAGTCTACCAGGCAGCTTTTCTCACGCATAAATGGATAGCTTTTATAACGCCAATCATTTTTCTTCATCGCTTTCGATCCCTTCAAAATGACTGAAATTAAATGTATCATCCGTAATTGGGGCAACTTTAGCCACTGCATATGTTGAACCTTTTTGTGAGAAGAAGTCATAAGTAGAGCCTTCGTTCCGGATCCCATTCATAACAATCGGGTTTACTTCCTCTTCCGGGAACATTGCCTCAAAGCCAACATTCATGAGTGCTTTATTAGCATTATAGCGCACATATGCCTTCACCTCGGGGCTTAGCCCAGTTTCTGCATACACATCTTCTGTGTAGCGTAATTCATTCTGGTAAAGATCTAATAGAAACTCATAGCCCCATACTTTCAGCTCATCCTGCTTTTCTTGGCTGAATCGCTTGAAAATATTTTGGGCAAAGAATCCTACTGCTACACCATGAATGGATTCATCGCGTAGAATAAGAGAAATCACCTCAGCACTGTTTCGTAATACCCCCTGGCCTCCTAAGTAGAGCGGGTAGAAAAAACCTGAATAGAAAAGGAACGATTCAAGCATGACAGAGGCATACATTGCCTTCCATAAGCTTTCCGGGTCATCGTCTTTAATTGATTGGTAAATGTCGCTGATGCGGGATGCTTTATATTGCAGGAACTCATTCTTTTTTACCCACTCAAAAATCTCATCGATTTCTGCATTTTTACAAAGCGTTGTAAAAATATAAGAGTACGATTTTGCATGAATTGCTTCAAAGGCTGCAAATACAGTAAGTACTGCTTTTTCCTGCAGATCAGGAGCAAACTTGGCAATTTCATTCATTCCGACATTAGTTTGTAAAGTATCCAGCAGCGTTAGACCGCCAAACACTTTTTTATACGTATCTTGATGTTCGAATGTCTGCCACTGGCTAATATCTTTACTGACGGCAATTTCCTCAGGAAACCAGATTTGCTTCCATTGCTGATCCCAAAACACCTTTGCCAGCTCCGATGTCGGGGCATTCCAATTGACTGCTTCATAAGCTAAATTTGACATGCTACACACTCCTCTAAAGATTGCAGACGCTGCCGCACATAATAAACCGATTTAATGCCTTTCATCCAGGCATAGATATACACTTTCGCGAGCTGCTCAGTCGTCCATTGATCCGTTACATACAAGGTCATAGAAATTCCTTGGTCAACATGCTTTTGCGCAGCGGCGTATACATCGATCAATTCATAAGGATTCACCTCATATGCTTCCGTATACAGATGCTTATTCTCATTATTCATAAACGGCATCGGATAGATTGTTCGACTGTCTGCATAATCTCTGATTTCTACTCGCTCTGTACAAGGTGCCATAGAAGCGGTGCTGTTACGGATATAGGAAATACTGCCTGTCGGAGCAATCGCCAAACGGTATGCATGATAAAGACCATGCTCCATTACTTCTGCTTTCAATTCGTTCCACATCTGTGCAGTAATGAGCGGTACAGAACCTAGAGCTTTTGTTACTTTAGAAGAGTGAGAGGTTACTTTTTTATTAGTATACTGATTAAAATACTCGCCATTAGCATAATCACTATCAGCAAAACGGTGGAAAGTCTGCCCCTTCTCTTTGGCAATTTCCATCGAAGAACGCAGCGAATAGTAATTCACTGCCTCCATAAAGGCATCTATAAAGGCAATGGAATCTTGTGAACCATAAGGAATACCCTCTTGTACAAGGTGTCCATGAAGATTCATAACACCAAGGCCAATTGAATGCATTAGCCGGTTCGCCTTTGCAACAGATGGTACATTTTGAATATAAGTCATTGTTGAAACATTCGTTAATAAGCGGATGGAAGTATCTATTAGCTGCCCAAAGTCATTCACCTTGGTAGCCTTATGAATATCAAGCGAACCGAGATTGCACGACACATCTAGTCCATATTCATTTGGCTGATCTTGATCCGTAATAACACTTGTCTCCTGCACTTGAAGGATTTCTGTACAAAGATTTGACATCTTCACCCGGCCAATTCCCTTTAAAGGATGTGCCTTGTTTACATTATCATCAAAAATTTCAAATGGATAACCGGATTCAAATTGCGCTTTCTTTATTTCTGTATAGAGCTTTCGGGCATTAAGTCGCTTAATCTTACGGATATTTGGATTATCGAGCAATTCATAATACATTTCACTCATCGACAGCTCGGACATACGTTTTCCATATTCTTTGAAAATATCATATGGGCTGAAGAGAACAACATCCTTATCACGCTTCATTAACTCAAAGAAAATACCCGGAATAATAATGCCTGTTGATAGTGTTGCCAGACGGATCTTATCATCAGCATTCGGCTTTTTAGATGAGATGAAATTTTCAATATCCCCATGGAAGATATTCAAATAAGCGACACCTGAACCGTTTCGCTGTCCTAATTGATTTGAATATAAGAATGAGTTTTCAAGCAGCTTCGCTACCGGAATGACACCGCTTGCTTTGTTTAAAATTCCTTTGATAGGATCACCTAGCGGGCGAACATCTGTAAGGTTTACTCCTACACCTCCCCCAAGGCGTGACAGCTCCAGACAATAGCCGATATTCTCCGCAATGCTGTTCATTGTATCGTCCATTGTCAGCTTGAAGCAGCTAACGAGTTCGCCTCTTGCCTTCTTCCCGCTATTCAGGGCAGTCGGTGTAGCAGGCTGGTACGCTTCCATCATCGCTTCTACAGCCTGTTCCGCTAATGTTTCATCACCCTGCGCCAAATAAAGAGCAATAATAACAATACGGTCTTCATATTTTTCCAGTATTTCCTTGCCGTCTCTGCTCTTCATAGCATAGCCTTCATAAAATTTACTTGCGCTCATAAAAGAAGAGAAACGGAATTTGTAGCTATATGCTTTTTCATACAAACTCTTAATAAATTCAAAGCTATATAATTCCAAGAATTCGCTCTCATAATAGCTTTCTTCTACTAAGTATTTTAGCTTGTCCTCCAAATTAATGAAGTGCCGCATTCTTACATTCACGTCTTCAAGGAAATAACTGCGTGTCGCCTCCTTGTCCTTTGCAGTGTCAATACTGCCTGTCGTAGCGTATTGATTCAATACTTCATTGTTCAACTTTAAATATGTTTTCATTACACAACCTCTTTTACTTGTTGATGATAAAACTGGACAATTTTTTCGTAATCCTGGGGATAGCCTCTTAAATCCAGCTTGCAGACAAGTGGTATTCCATATTCTGCAGCCAATTTATCACCGGCCATCCCGAAAACATGATGACCGAAATTACTATTGCCACTAACAATAATGCCCCTGCAAAATGAATTGTTCTGCTCCATAAAACGGGCCACTTGAGATGGGATATCGCCTAATCCATCTGTATAGGTGAACAGTAAAAAAGGAGTTCCAAGCTGCAATCCTTCATTTATCTCAATATTCGGTAAATTGAGTTTAGAAACCACAAAGGATACATTTCCCGTTCTGCTGGCGTAGACAATCACTTGCTTATCTGTCCGATTCTTTCCAAAATAGCTGGGACACTTCCAATTAGTTCATCATTCACTTGTAAAATCGGTACGGAGGAAAATCCAGCCTCCGTTACTCTTTGCATAGCTTCTTGATTATTATCTAAATTGACTACTTCTGCCTCTATTCCTGCTTGTACAAGCTCCGATTTTACCCAAAGACACTTTGGGCAGACTGTTTTTGTGTATAACTTCATGCAACTCATCCTTTCTTATTCATTATGCCTCGAGTAATTATTTTGGGAATGTGAGCTTAACATCACATCCTATCACCTCTTGGAGGCTTTTACTTTTAATAGTGCGCAGTAGAGGAGCAACGAAAAAGGTGCCTTTATCCGTATTTGCCCCGCTGCTTACATTATGGGTATCTTCGGTTGAAACAAGCCGAACATAAAAAAAGCTACCTCCTAAAGAGATAGCTAGAAATGGAAACGTAAAAAACCCGTCTCCATTTCTCAATCCCCGAAGAAATGTAAAGTCGCTTTATTCAGGCAGGTCTCCTGGCTTTGCTTCATTCTTTGATTCCCTTCCCATGCATTAAGCACAGTGGCTATGAATCATCGTCGGCATTCACAGTTGCGGGGACAGCGCCGGAATCTAACCGGACTTCCCTTTTAAACTACATATAGTAGTACCTGGATAAAACTAACACAATATATTGTTTTAAGTAACTGAAGTCAGTATAGCATAGTCCCTTCCGAAATGTAAAATGTAAATTTCACTTTCCCTTCTAACATTAGAAATTTCATGCAAAAAATGCAGATTCCATTTTTAAATTCATGCAACATGGTACGATATTCAAAAACGCGGGTGACTTTATGTATCTTACTATTTGCGTTACAAGCGATCTTCACGGGCGGCTGGACCGTTTTCAAAAAATAGCGCAGCACATCGAACAAATAAAGCCTGACATTCTTATTGATAACGGCGATTTTCTGCAAGGAAGTTTAATAACTTATTACTACGACCATGTAAAGCCCGGGCCGCACCCAATGATTGCAATCGCTAATAATCTTGGCTATGATGTAGCCGTCTTTGGGAATCATGAATTCAATTACCCATTAAAAGAAGTAGAACTCATGAGGAAACAATGCGAGTTTCCCTGGATAGCAGCTAACATCGGAAACTTCGCAAAGCCGTATCTCATAAAAGAGATAAAAGGAAAGAAAGTGGCGATCATTGGCATCGTTACACATGTTACCCCTTTTTGGGACGAACATCAATATACAAGTGATCTTCAATTTTCAGACGCCTTTACAGCTGCACGCGATTGGGTTCAATATGTTAAGAAAAAAGAATATGCAGATGTCGTTATTCTTAGTTACCATGGCGGCTTCACAAACGATCCTAAAACCGGTGCTCCATTTGCAGAGAATGATGGAGAAAACCAAGGAAATCAGCTGCTTGATATTCTGGGGGTCGACATCTTAATCACAGGTCACCAGCACCTGGAAATCTCTTGTATTGTGAATGGAATTCCTGTTATCCAGCCTGGTGCAAACGGCTCTTGTTTCGGCCACATAACATACGGACTTAATGACGAGAAGACACTCGATGTACAACTACACCATGTTACAGCCATCCCCGAATGCTATCCCAGCGAAGTAAGCAGATGGCTTAAGGAGCGGATCGGTTATACGGAAGTAGACTTTCGTTATGAAGGAATGCTCGCTTCCCGGCTTGGGAATCATGCGTTCGTTGATTTTATGCACGATATCCAGTTAGCGGCTACTGATGCCCAGTTATCCGTGGTCGAATTATCTTATCACGAATACGGAGGGTTCACTGGTGCTATTACCCATTTTGATGTTTTAAAAAACTTTTCACGTCCAAATACCTTGAAAGTATTAGAGCTAACAGGAGCGGATATTAAGGAAGCACTCGAACAATGCGCGGCTGTGTTTACAGTGAATGCGGATGGAGATATCGATTTTTCCTTAAATGTACACCCTGAGGTGCTAGCTCCCTATGTATACGATTTTTGGGGCGGCCTCGATTATGAGCTATTAATAAGTGAACCAGTTGGATCTCGTGTGAAAAATATGCTCTACGATGGTAAACCTGTTACTAATGATATGACATTTAAAGTCGTGATGAACAGCTACCGCGCAACGGGTGCCGACTTTCCTATGTTTCGAGATAAGCCCCTGCTGGAAGAAACGAAAGAGATTGTACCCGAGCTCATGATAAAATACATCAAGGAGCACTCCCCTTTGTCACACCGGGAGCACGGGTGTTTTCAAATAACAGTTGGAAGAGCAGGATCTCCCTCCATCTATTAATTCCATAAATGCTTAAAGTGGAGGCCTGAAAGTCGTAGAAGATCAAGAATTTCAGCATCGTCTATATAAGCAATATTTGTAATAGATATCATTCGTGAAGGCACATCTTTCCGGAAAGCTTCAACATACCTGGACTTCAGTGCAAAATAGCCACTTACCTTTATGATAGACATACCTTTTATTATTTAAAAATACATCATTTTCTATTAAAAAGAGAGTGTCTTTTTGACACTCCTCTATCCTGCTAATATACTGTTGATTTAAACTTCACTTTCCAGCCACCATCCCTTGCCATTTCCCATTCAAATATGTTTTTTCCAGTTTGGGAACTTTCCACAATTAACTTCCCTTCTATTATATTAAATTCAGCCGTTTCCAACATATAGGCATAGTAGCTGAAGTAGTGCTTCAGGTTATCTTGTTTGATTTCTTTAAAATAATTCTCCAGTCTTTCATAGGAAATATCACTTGTCAAAGCATGCGCTGTTTTGTAATCAGCTTGCAGTAAAGCATACAGTTGGACTCTTGCTACCTCTTTTGGAGTAGCTTTTGCCGCAGCATTGTAGCCTTTTTGTTTTACTTCTTCGTACAAAGTCACTTCTGCAGAAGACCATGACGTTTCAATGTCGGCAATGGAATAGCCAAGTACCTTTCCGATAATCTGATCTTTTTTTATATATCCTTGCACACCTTCACTCAGCCAGTTATCAGGATGGACGAACAGCTCATCTTCTGCCATTTGACCATAGTCGACTGTTTCGCTAGTCTTGTAATCCGGATAGCCCTCTGCCCTTGCCCAGCCATAGGGTTCAAGAATACCTATTTCATTAATTACAATAGAGCTTTCCTCTTTTTTTACAGAAACCCCATGACTCCCCATATCATTTGTCGCCTGAATGCGAACGACTTCCGGCCCATCTCTTCCTTCTACCAATACAACATCGGTAAAATTAAAAGCATTCTTTTCATAATAATCAGGGTCAACTACAATGTCGAACTGGGAATATTCCTCTCCGTACACATGCATCGTATCCTTCTCATAGGAAAGGACATAATCGTCCCCTACAAGCTCATAAACAATTGGCAATTCCGTTATGATATCTGGACGTGGAACTTGTTCTGCTCTCTTCTTCACCCCATCCTTTACTGAATAAACAGGTGTTCCTACTGAAGGCACCAAGGCAACCCATATTTTATCTCTGTCAATTGTAAATAATTCTATTTCTTTTTCTCCTACAATTATTGAGTCTGTACCATCTTTCAATTTACCAGCAAAAATGACTTCTCCATTTTCACCGTGATAATCTTCATAAGTCCAATTTAGAGGCTCTTCATTCGTTTTATCGGTTCTAATACCAGCCCCCCCTGACAGTCCAAATTCCCATTCATTATCTTCATAGATCATATATTGAAAATAATATACGTCACTTTCTCCCTGATCATAAATACCAACAATAAGGGCATCATTTTTTTGATTAAAAGACAGCTTGACATGCCGGATATCGACTTGCATATTATTGCGCTCTTTCTGTAAAAACTCTTCGTATGCAGCAATGGCACCTGCCTGAGAATAGCCTTTATCCGCCTTAAAACCATTCATGACAAGAAAAAAACAAACGACTGAAAAAACGGCCACTGCTCCAATCGGCCCCGACCTATACCTCTTTTTTTGAGTCATCTGCAGCACCTTCCTTTTCTTTTCATCGGAAAGTCTTAGTTCTCCAAAAATCTCCTGCTGCTCCTGTTTAAATCTATTCATGCGATAACACCTCCCACTCCATTTCACCAAGCCGCTCCTTTAGCATAGCTCTTGCTCTTCTAAGCCTTGTTTTCACAGTATTTTCAGATAGTCCTAAAAGTTCTGCAACAGCAACACCCGTATATTCTTCATAATAAAAAAGCAATATTACCTCTCGATAGATGATGGGTAACTGCATGACATGTTTTGTCAGCTCTGTTTGTTCGATTGATGCAATCAGCCTTGCTTCTATCCCTTTTTGACGGTCAGCTTCTTTCTTTATCAGTAGGTTAGAAAAAATTTGCGTTTTATTTTTCCAGCTGCGCAGATAATCATGGCATGTATTGATGGCTATTCTCGTCAAATATGTTTTCACGGCCGCCTCTTCACGAAACTGCCCGTATGACTTGAAGAATTTGATGAAACTCTCCTGTACCAGGTCCTCGGCCGTCGCCCAATTCTTCACATATGTATAACTAATTTGCAGCAAGTAGCCGCTATATGTATCCATTAATTCATTCATTTCTCTATTCGATAGCATGTGCTCACCTCACTTATTGCCCCTTTGACGGTAGAGTTCTCCCTATAGTTTCCCAAATCCCAAAAATTGTATTGGTCTATTTCAAATGGTAAACTCATATAGATAGAAAGGTGCATTTTTTTAAAGATATGACAAATGTAAATTGACTTACTTGCAAACTTTTTTACAATAGTATAAGTATACATACAGGAGGCGATGGAATTGAAGATTTTTACTGATAGCGCATGTGATTTGCCAAAGGGCTATTATGAGGAACATCAAGTATCCTTATTTCCGCTGCGAGTCCATGTGAATGGACAAGAATACGATGATGTATTCGGTATTGACCCGGCGGACATTTACAAAGCGATCGCGGCAGGTGCCCAGCCGAAAACATCACAAGTGTCTCCGGAGGCCTTTTATAATGCATTTGAAGAAGCAGCGAAAAATAAAGAGGAAGCCATATATATTGCATTTTCTTCACCGCTATCCGGCACATGCCAGACAGCAATGATGGTACGTAATGAATTGCTTGAAACATATCCCGATATGAAGCTTGCCATCATCGATACGAAATGCGCGTCACTTGGACAAGGCTTTGTCGTAAAGGAAGCCGTAAAACTCCGTGACGAGGGAAAAACCTATGATGAACTGATCGAATTACTACCAAATTATGCCTCGAAAATCGAGCATCTCTTCACGGTTGCTGATTTGGATTATTTGGCAAAAGGCGGACGTGTATCGAAAACAAGCGCGTTTGTAGGCGGACTTTTGAATATTAAACCTATTTTGAATGTGGAAGACGGAAAATTGATTCCAATTGAGAAAATAAGAGGACATAAAAAAGCGATCAACCGTATGATCGATATCATGGCAGAACGCGGCGGTGACTTCTCAGAAAAAGTTGTGGGCATTTCCCACAGCAATGATGAGCAGCTTCTTGCTGACGTAAGAAAGGTAATTGAAGAACGTTTACAGCCTAAGGCAGTTGACGTGACTAATATTGGCGCAGTTATCGGGTCCCACGTAGGTTCTGGGACAATTGCTATTTTCTTTACAAATGATTAACAGTCAAGCCTGCTGAAGGTTAAATCAGCAGGCTTTTTGATTCCCTGTAACTTCTCCAAATCTAGCCTCTTATGCTCGATTAGAAAAAAGCATGCAAACTTACACGTCTGCATGCTTTCATTTTATACTTTAAAATTATCCACCATTTTCTCCAGGAATTCTGACTCTGCCGTCAGCTGCTGGGATACAGCGCTGATTTCCTGTATGATGCCTACCTGCTCTTCAATTGTCTCCGCTACTTTCGCCGCATAGCTGGCCGATTCGCCGGATTGTTCGGAAATTCCGATTACTGAAACAGTTACTTCTTCTACAGAAGCAGAGATTTTATCAACTACTGAGGTCGTTCCGCCAATTTCATCTGCTATTTGATCAACAGCCTTTTCAATTAGTACAAATGTCTACCCAGCCTGCTTAACAATTGCCACACCGCTTTCAGAGGCCCTCACACTTTGCTCAACAGAAGCCGATTCCTGTGTTTGTGTTGTTTCGTTACGGATTTCGTTTGTCAAACGGTGAATATGATGAGCCGATTCCTTCGACTGTTCAGCCAGCTTGCGCACTTCATCTGCCACCACTGCAAATCCTTTTCCATGCTCTCCTGCCCGTGCTGCTTCAATCGCTGCATTTAACGCTAACAGATTCGTCTGATCTGTAATATCTGTAATAAGCTTTGTCATTTGCTGAATTTCATTTGACTGTTCAAGTAATCGAGCAATCATTGTTTCTGTTACGTTTGTAGTAGAAGATATTTCTTCCATTTGACGTTCGATTGCATGAATGGACTTAATCCCTCTATCAGCAAGATTTTTCATTTTCTGGGTATTCAGATGAATGTTTGATGTAGATTCGGCCATTTTCTGCACAGCATATGTTGTTTCCTTCATCGAATCGGCACTGACATTTGCATTTTCAGCTGATGTCTTTGCATTATTTGATAATTGGTCAGCCAAATCAGCCGTTTGTTCAATATATGTAAGTGCCTTATCCGAATGGGTAGCTAAATCCTCGCTTGAACTCGAAAGCTGCTGGGTATTCTTTCTCATTGTTTGAATAAGAGTCGTAAGCGATTCTTTCATTCTGTTGAACGATTCAGCAAGCTCTTTCACTTCACCTGTCGAGCTTGTCTCAACATTCTCCTTTGTTAAATCACCTGCAGCAATGGTACTGACTGCCTGCTGCAGTTTTTGAATTGGGGCGCCAATCACCTTGCCCATAATAAATGCTGCTGAAATCGAAACTATTATACATACAGCAACGAGCACGATCGTCATCCATATAGCCGTTCTTGCCTCATTTTTTACTTTATTGTTCATTGTCGTAAACTGTTCGTCATAATAAGCAATAAGTTTGTCTATCTGATTGGACATATTTTGACTCGGCGGCCGTACTTCATTATTAATCGTTATTTTTGCCCCTTCATCGTCAAAAACCCGAGTTTGCTCGATTGCTTTATCAACTGCAAGATTGAATTGTTCATTTTCCTGTACAAATGTTTCAATTACCTCGGCCATTGCTTTCGATGGCTCGCTATTTAACTTCTTAATTTCCTCTTCCAGCTCTATCCGGGCTGTATCCAAATCTTTTAGCACACTCAAATCCCCTGAAAGGGCATATTGCCTGACAAGCATCCCTTGGGTACTCAAATTGTCCTTCATCTCACTCGCTAAAAAAAGTACAGATTGCTGTTCATCAACGATTGTCTGCATGTTAGAATTCATACGTTGAATCTGCATAAAATTAATAATTGAGACGAGAATTACAATAATAAGGATGCCCAAGTAAGATGCAAGTAATTTTCTTCTGATAGTTATAGTAAATACCTCATCTGTATGTTATTAGTAAAATTATATACTAAAGTCCCCCTATAAGAAATAGAAGACATATTTTTCATAAGTATTTAACCACGATAAAAAGCACGATTTTTTTACATATAATTCAATATATAAATAAATTATTATAGAAATCGTTTTAATTATTTCTGGCTTTTCAATCTAAAAACCTGATAAAAAACCATTGATTTCTATTTCAATTACCGCTCATAAAACTGGGCTCATAACGCTGTTCCTTCAGTTGAGGAGCGTGTGCTAATGAAAAAGTGTTGCATTCTAACTCGTTTTAGATGGAGAGATATTGAATATCATAAAAAAATCTTAGATTAGAGTCCTTGAGCAGCTCGAAACAGTAACAATTGACCGTGCCTGCTGGTGCGAAGGAAAGGCCTTATTTACACCGGATATCCCCTTGGAGAACCTAAAAATTGCTCCTCAAAAGATTCACTGTAATGAATTCAGAAAAGTTTTCCACCTGACTTGTTCAAGCTGCTGATTTATGATCTAACCTTCTTGTATAGACGATTTACATGCAAAATTTCAGGGAATTTCTCCTAAAATCACAAAACACCTCGAGAGCTTAAGTTCTCGAGGTGTTTTATTTTGCATCTGAAAAACGTTCTAATGTGATCTACCTATTCAGGATCGAGCATCGGTCATTTGTTTCCATACGGACCCTTTAGCTTCTTCTCCTTGTTCAATGCGAGCGATCG
>JAPSKP010000070.1:13802-17605 GCA_031181585.1 Lysinibacillus sp. | reverse complement strand
TATAAAAATGGACCCAGCGTACATGTAATCGTTTGCTAATACATGAAGAACACTAACTTCCCTACGCTGGCATGATCCAGATCAGGTCCAAAGGGTCAAGAAACTTCACAGCGTTTCCCTCTCAGCCCAACTCATTGGACTCCCCTAGTTATTACTATTGAGTTGCAAGTTTAGTATACAGGAAGTGTTATGAAAACAAAAGAATACTTTCTAACTATTTTGTATAATAAGGCGTTCCAGCCGCTATATGCCCTGAATGCTTATTCTCGTATTTCGATTCCAAGCATCATGGCAAATAATGCAGCCTGCCCGGGTGCAATTTTGCAGCCTTGTACCTGATTCAGGTCAACATGCAGTACCTCAAACATCGATTGACTGAAATCAAGTCCCTTTAACGTCGTTTCCTCAAAGCTCGCATCATTCAAATCACAGGAATCCCATTGCAGCCCGTTATGCCGTACGTGATAAAAATCCGTTCCCTGCATCGTGCAGTGTGAAAATTTCGTTTGGTTAAACGTGACTTCCGCAAAAACAGCATAATTGGCAAAACACTGCGTGAAATTCGTTTCCTGAAAATGCCCTTCGGCAAAGCTTGTTCCTACCAGCTTACAATTCACGAAGTTTGTACGGTAGAAATAGCCGCCTTCCCACTTACTGTTCGATAAGTCACAATGCTTGAACACGACATCCGATACATCAAACTTTGAAAAATCACATGCCTGAAATACACAATGTTCAAAAACAACGTTCGATAAGCTGTATTTTTCAAGCCTCCATTCATCCACTACTTCGTGGCGGATCACACAGTCCATTACTTCCTCAGCTTTAAAAGCATCTGAAATTGTTACTTCCGGATATTCATCATATCGTGTAATACTGAATCTCTCCTAACTTTCAAAAAAACACGCTATAAAAGTAGTGTTTCATAAGGTATTTACTTCATTAATATATCTTGCAGCAGTTGAGATAGACTGCTAGTTTAGTAATTGGTCCGTCATCCCAAACAAGAATGCACATACAAAAATACTCATAAGGACCCCAATCAGCACAGTAAGAAAGACAGCCAGCTTAAAGTATCCTCCGCTCCGATTGAACTCTTCTGTTTCTCTCATATAAAAATAAAAAATTGGCAGCAGCAATAAAATCCCAACCCCTGTCTGCCATGACCAGGATACGTCCGCTTCCATACTCGCTTCAGTGAATAGAAGCACGAAGATACCGAACAGCATACCGTAGCTGTAATATTTCGCAAAATGATAAAAGGTAAATAAACGAGCTCTTTCCCTTTCGATCCGTTCTTTTCGTGACAAAATAATTACTCCTTCTAATGCTTTTCATAGATGTAGAAATCGCTTTCTTCTATTAAAAATATACTATAAAAATGCTGAAATTTCCCGACTAATTTAATTAAACCGTCAAGCAGGCTGTAAAAACACTTGTTATTTATCTTTCACTTACCTATGCCTTTCTGTTCTTGCCTGGATATATCGATAATAAGCGCATGTACCATTTTTATTGTGTAACCCTACATTTCAGCCGTCTTCCTCTTTATACAAAAAACATCTTCCACTCTACTCTTGGCTTACTGCCGTAAGTAAATGTAAAGATGTTTAAGAGTCTAGAGTGCTCCATTTCACAAAGCTTCCGCATTTTTGTTTAATCGGTTTATCAGCCCCGCCAGCTGCTCGATTTCCTCTGGTGTGAATCCCTCATATAGGTCATCCATAAACTGTTCTTTGCCCATATTGCAGCCGTTCAATAGCTGCATTCCTGCCGGTGAAATGGTAACAAGGACTTCCCTGTTGTTTTTTTCGTTGCGTTTCCGCGTAACCAGCTGTTGTTTCTCAAGAATTTTTAAATGACGTGTAATCGCGGCCTGATCAATCGCCAGCGTCTGCTGCAGGGCTGTTTGTGTCATATAGTCATTTTCCTCTAAAGCGTATAAAATCTCATAGCGTGTTAAGCTAATCGCTGTTCTTTTTTCAAATGCATGCGTTACCCGGCGATCGATATTTTTCAACATCAAAAAAACTTGTCTTAACTCGTTTCGACATGCTGACATGCTCACCCTCCTATTAACTATACTCCCTTTAAGCATACGCTATCTCTGACATTTCTAAAAGCTTCATATCTATATGTCCCCAAAACGAGAAAAAGCTACCTTGAATTCTTTCTCTCAAGATAGCCCACTTGTATATGATTATGAAAAACGAATAACTTGTTCAAATGGCAAGCGTGATGAACCGTATGCTGGTGCTGCTTCTTTTCCGATCGCAATCAGCACGATTGGTAGTTCATTTTTGGGTAAGGCAAATTTTTCAGCGAATTTCACTTTATCAAAACCGCCCATTGGTACTGTGTCGTATCCCATATCTTTTGCTAAAAGCATAATTTGCATCGAAATCAAACCTGCATCAAAATGTACGATATTTTTCAATACCTCTTCAGGTGCATTACCGTATAAATCTAATGAGTTTGTAATCATTAAATCTGCAAGCTCGCGCGGCATATAACCTCTTTCTGCATTTGCATCATAGATCTGCTTCGCATTTTCGTACATTTTCACATCGCCAAGTACGGCAATAATGGCAGATGAAGTTTCCACCTGTTCCTGGTTGTTAGCAATTGCACGCAGCTCTTTCTTTTGGTCCTGGTCATCAATGACAAGGAAACGCCACGGCTGCATATTACTTGAAGAAGGAGCTGTTGTCGCCTGCTCAAGTATATGCTGCAGCTGCTCGCGAGGGATTTTCACGCCTTCTTTATATTTACGAACCGATTTACGATCCTCCATAAGTTGTTCTAATGGTGTTTTAGTGTGTGACATATTCATCGTCCTTTACTATAGTTAGATTTTTAACAACATCCCCATTATAGTTGAGGGGTCAATTATTGACAAGTCATTTGTTTGAGAGGTGCACTTAAGCTTCAGCATTCCAATATAGTTTGTGCAAAGTAGATTAAATCAACTACATTTCCGGTAACAAACCAACTTATTTTGAAATACGATTAATTAAAAAAATTATCCTCCAGCAGATTTACGTTTCGTTATCTCCCTTTGCTGATCAGTAATCGTCGTCCTTGAGGGAATAAGCCAAAGTCGTCTGAATCAATACCCTTTAAATTCTTCTTTTTTACATAGCCAGAGTAAAATCAAAAAAAGAGCTGTCCCAGAAAGATTTCTTGGACATCCCCTCTTGCTTTAGAATTAGAAACACTGCAATGTAAACTGAACTTTATCGAATTGTTTATTAGCTAATGAGACTTTATCTATGCAGAAATAAATAATGCCGGAATCTCCCCATAACAATTCTAAATCTTCTTCATCCGAATCGATCTGCAGAAGAAGAACAGCTTCTTCTGGATGTAGATCAAACTCATCAAACACATCATTTTGAATGCTAAATGGATATCCTAACATATAGTGAGCCGGTTCATAATTCCCTTGCTCATCACTTGGCTGGATAAGTTCCTGTCTCATTTCAGAATAGTTTTCTTCATCCTCATCACTAAAATCCATATCTTCTGGATACTCGGGTAAAGTCATCTGTTTTGCGAAGGTCGCTTTAAAAACAGGTAAAGGGAAGTATTCTTCTGTTTCTTCCGGGTATTCCTTCCTTTTTAATTCTTTTTCATCGCCGTCAAAGTATAAAACCTTAAAACAACCCTCATCTTCTCTAAATCCCCATGGCTGCTCTACTACATCATAAAATACATAAAGGATTCCACTGCCTGGAAGATTCTCTTCAACGTCATATAACGTAAGCTCTTTTAAATTGAACTGTCCTAAAAAAGAGAGCGAG
>JAPSKP010000070.1:0-13702 GCA_031181585.1 Lysinibacillus sp. | reverse complement strand
GATTTTGAAAACCAATACATCGTCACCCCAAAGAATATTCCGCCAAGACCCCAAATTAAAACATTCCACCATCTTACGTCTATTTCACCAGTCGAAAGATATGGTGATACATATTCCATAAAAACTAACATGAACAATCCCCACTGGAAACCAGCCAAAGAGGATGCTTTCTTCAATTGTTTTTTCTTTTCTTCGTATTCTTCAATGGAAGTACAATCTGTTTCATCCAGATGTTTTTTTCTTATTTTAATAACAGTCATAGTTGCGTAAACCATATTAATCAGGAAAAGTGACGACGTCGCAAACGATAGTGTGTTATGAATTGTATCCATTATAAGACTGACGAACATTATAAACATGGATAAACACCATAACAAAATTCCAGAAAAGGCTAACTCCTTATATATTTCATAACGCTGATATTCATCTCGATCGTCTAGTACGCCGATAAAACGATTAAGAATTTGATTCTTCATTATTTTTCTCCTCCCAAAATAAAGTATTAAGGTCTGTATTAAGCTCCTTTGCTAAGGCAATACACAAAGATAAAGAGGGATTGTACTTATCATTTTCAATTAAATTAATGGTTTGTCTTGCTACGCCTACCCGTTTAGCAAGTTCAATCTGAGTAAAGTTGCAATGTTTCCTATACTCTTTGACCCTATTCAAGCCAAACACCCTTTCATTCACCTTATATAAGTACATTATATATGACATTTTGATTAAGTGTCAATTATATATGACATTATTTTTCAATAGTAAGAAGTGCACGTTTATTGTTTCCTCTTAAAATCAATATAAAAAGACCGCCGTATCGACGATCTAGTCTTATAAATATGCACTTCTATAAGCTATCTTTATTCCCTGCAAAGTCTTTTTGTCATTACGTTTACTTAAAAATCTGACACAGCAATTCCCGCAGTTAACCTATATAGTCAGTGTTAAGGAATGCACCTACTGTCACATATCGGGATATAGCCAAGGAATTGCCGGCGGTATTCCCGCTTCCGGCAATAAATATATATAAACAAAAAATATACATATAAATAGTCCAAAAACTGTAACAAACAACGAAAGTATGGGTTTATTACATTTAATCAGGCTGTATAAACCGCAAAAGAAGCTCACTATGCCAATAGATAACTCAAATAGAGCAATAGGATAAACGGAATACTTTTCGATAACGAATACTCTGCCAACGTTGAATATCGTAATAAACAAGATAAAAATAATTTGCAGCCTTAACCCAACCGTAACAGCCAAGTTTTATTCCCCCCTTAATTGATACATAAAAAACATATGTAAATTACTCTACTTTTTGTTAAAGCGACGTCACCTAATTTCAATTACCTCTCATTTGTTCCAGATGCAAGCCTCTACAATTTGGCACGTTTACAGAACAAGAGAAATCTATATACTGCCGCATGATTTTTAACCTACTTTTTATTAACACCGCGCAACCTCACAATTTGCACTAAATAAAAAGAAGCCATTTTGAAAAGATTGATCAAAATGGACTCCTATCCAGCAAGAGGAAATTAGGCTTTTATAAAAAGTTTGATCGTTTGCAGTCCTTATTCCAATAAAGCAGCCGCTGCTTTACTATTACTCCTTACTATTTTTAGGATTCTCCACATATAAGCCTAATACATAACCGCAATTAGAGCAGTAATAGGAGGAAATGGGTGACGATAGACTTCTTGGATTATGGTAGGAAAACATTTGAACGACGGCATTCCCTGACCCAATCATCCCCTTCTCGATTTGGCTGTTATTACATTTAGGACATTGTTTGTCTTCCATCTTTCTCTCTCCAATCCGCCAAAACTGGCAATATCAGTACCAATTCTTATTCTTCTATACTAATTACGAAATAAAAGGAAATTAGTTTCCTTTTATTACTTCACTATCTCTCTATTAGCTTAAGTATAAGCAAGCAAGACTCTACTTTTTATAAGAACGTTCGAATAAGTTCAGCAGTAATACTGCCTGATTGAGTATCAAGACGAATCCAGTATATCATCCTGGAATTTCAGTCAATTATTGTACCCAAACCCGCTATTAAACGTTCAGCATAAAAAAACTGCAATAGCTTACTAAGGCAGGAAATAAAATCGTAAAAGAAGAATGTTGAATTCCATTTTGCAAATTGATATAGTATTTGGTAAATATGTAATCGATGATGTGATCAAGTAAATAGGAATTGTGAGACAGAAAATATAGCCTAGGCTGAAAGCTATATCACCCCTTCTTATTGAACCCTGCCACGGAGATGTTAGGTAAAAGCTAACCGGGTCGTTTCGTTACAAACGGATCGAGGACTTAATATTTATTATTAATGTCAAACGAAGGTGGTACCACGTCTATGAGCATAAAGACGTCCTTTTTAGGACGCTTTATGCTTTTTTTATTCTCAATTATTTCATTTCTAAGGAGGAAAAAACGATGTCTCAAAAGACAAATGATTTTTCAAAGTGGTATATTGATACGATTCAAAAAGCTGATTTAATGGATTACACACCAGTTCGCGGTTGTATCGCCTTTAAGCCAGACGGCTATGAATTATGGGAGCATATCCAAACAGAGATGGACAAGCGCTTTAAAGAAACCGGCCACCGCAATGCCTATTTCCCAATGTTAATTCCGGAATCGTTCTTTCAAAAGGAAAAGGATCATATTGAAGGCTTCTCACCAGAGCTGCCCTGGGTAACAGAAGCAGCCGGTGAAAAATTAGAGGAACGTTTAGCACTGCGTCCCACTTCCGAAACAATGATCGGACATCTGTATTCAAACTGGATTAAGAGCTACCGGGACCTGCCTGTTTTAATTAACCAATGGGCGAATGTGTTCCGCTGGGAAAAGAAAACTCTTCCATTCATCCGTACTTCAGAATTTTTATGGCAAGAGGGTCATACTGCCCATGTCGATGAAGAAGATGCACGAAAAGAAACGATGCAAATGCTGACGATTTATAAAGAAGTTGTAGAAGGATTGCTTGCCATCCCAGTTTACGACGGCCAAAAGACGCCATCAGAACGTTTTGCCGGTGCTGTGGATACATTCTCCATTGAGGCAATGATGAAAGATGGAAAAGCGGTACAAGCAGGTACTTCCCACTACTTAGGCACAAAATTCGCAGAAGCATTTGATATTAAATATTTAACGAAAGAAAATAAGCATGAATATGTGCATACGACATCTTGGGGAACATCCACACGTTTAATTGGTTCGGTTATCATGGTTCACGGTGATGAACAGGGTCTTGTCCTGCCGCCTAGAATAGCGCCGACGCAAGTAATTTTGATTCCGGTAGGCCCATGGAAAAAGAACCCGGCAATCATCGAGAAATTAGATGAAATTTTTGCCGCTTTAAAAGCAAAAGGAATTCGCGTTCGTCTTGATGATTCTGATCAATCACCGGGCTATAAATTTAATGAATGGGAGCTAAAAGGGGTTCCTGTACGTATTGAGCTTGGCCCTCGTGACTTAGAAAATAACCAAGCTCTACTAAAGGCTCGTGATGAAGAAGAAAAAATCGCCGTACCTTTAGAGTCAATTGTTGAAAGCATTGAAAAAGAGCTTGAAACAATGCAAGCTCGCCTTTTTGAAAAAGCAAAGGCTTTCCGTGCGGAGAATTCCCATACTCATATCGATACGATGGCACAGCTGGAGCAGCATTTAGCAGTATCTGAGGAAAACGGCACAATTCCCGGTTGGATATTAGCAGGCTGGTGTGGTGACGATGCTTGCGAAGAAGATGTAAAAGAAAAAACAAAGTTTACAACACGCAACATTCCGTTTAACCCGCCGACAACAAAGCATACATGCATTCACTGCGGCAAAGAAGCACAACATACGGTTTGGTTTGCGCGTGCATACTAATAGCCGATTTTGATATAGAAAACAATACAAGTAAGAAGTTATTCAAGTAATAAACAAGGATAAGACATCAGGTACTATATGTGCCTGTTGTCCTATCCTTTTTATATAACCGCAAGATGAAAAAGACTTTCGTTTTTCACGTCGCATTTATTAAAAATTGGCCAGGTGGTGATTTGATTTCAAAGAAATATTGTTCATTCCTTTTTAGTCCGGTTAGTTCAACACTTTTTCCATTAGGTACTTGTACTTCATCAATCACTATATTGCCGCTGCTATCTTTTACTCTCAACAAAACATCCCCATAATTATTCGCATAATTAGTTATTTTTTTCTTCCAGAAGATACTTTTAAAAATTAAATAGTTTTGGTCGTTAAACTTCAGGGGTTCCCACTCTTTCATATCCTCTTCCGTATTTATAACAGCCGATTTCATTGGAAAAAAGATTTGATTGACAGCGCCGACATCTTGAATGACAAAGCCTCCTATTACTGTAATCATAAACGTAATGGCAATCGCAGAAACTACTTGCATATACCGCTTTCGATTAATCTTTTTAAACGGTTTGACCGCTTTTTCAACTTTCTCTGGAATTTCCTGAACATACACTGGTTGCTGCTGGATCATATTTAAATAATCCTGACATGTTTTACAATGCTGTATATGGTCATCAACTAATTCGATTGTTTCTTCGCTGCATATCCCGTCAACATAAGACGGAACTAAATCTTTAATAGTATTACAATTCATGTGGGTCAATCCTTTCTGATAACTTTACTTTCGCCCGATAATAAGTCACTCTTGCCCAGTTTTCACTTTTACCAAATACCTCGCCGATTTCCTTAAAACTAAGGTGAAGGGATGCTCTAAGTAAAAAGATTTCACGGTAAGGCTCTTGTAGTCGATGAATTTCTTTATGTATCGATACCAGTGTACTGCGCTTCATCACTGCAACATCTGGCAAATCATTATTTGAAGGAATTTCCGTGCCCAACTGTATCATCTTTTCTACACTTGCATTGTGATTTTTCTTTTCCTTTTTTAAGTAGTTATAATAAGTATACTTGGCAATTTGGCATAACCATACGGATAATTTGCATTCACCGTTATAGCGGTGAATTGACTTGACTGCTTGATAAAAGGTTTCTTGCGTTAATTCCTCGGCTACCTCCACATTGGATGTTAAACAAATAAGAAACCGTTTTACCTCATCTGCATAAACTTGATAAATTTCACTTAAATCCTCCACCTGCTGCCTCCTTTCATAAATTCAGTTGGGATACCTATATATAGATTTGTAGTCTCTTTCGTTACAGGAATTTTTATTTTTTCTGAAAATTTTTTTACTGTATATCAACCAGAACGAAATTATCATTTTACCTTCCAATAATAAAAAGGCTTGTCTTTACCCTTCTAAAAACCAAGCCTTTTGTTCTCATAGCAAGAGCAGTTTGAATAAATTCACTTTTACTGCCACAGCAACTCAGCCACCTGGTTCTGATTATTAATCGATCTTAGATGGCTGTAACATGTTAAGAACTGGTTTAACTTTTACAATTGGCTTGTTCCTATAAACTCAGCAAATAAGCTGCAATGACCCACCCACTAATACTACTCACTGTAGAGCATACGATAATCACTGTTCCATGAATTTTCGCCTGGTAATCATATATGAGAACAACCCCAAGGCCGATAATTAACAGTGCTGTAAATGGCGGAATAAAATTAATCGCCCATAAGATAGTAAAGATCCACGCTATGGATAAAAGTAACCTTTTTTTGGTTTTCATCTCCTTCATTGAATAGCTCCTCCCCCATTTATATAACGTCATGAATAGAAATGCATCTAATTAATCCAAATATTACAATATATTACATATTATACGAAAGTGCTATATTTATCAAAAAGAGTAATTAGTAATAGGCATGTTGCTCTGCCTTTTGCTGGTAGGAGAGTTTGCCGTAAAGTCGATTTCCACTACAGCTGCCCACTGCTATCCTGCCGCTTTTGCTCAAATTAAGTTGAGCAGTTATTTTTTGAGGCTGTGTCCCAAAAACATACCTTCCAACACCGTTTAATAGTTGGATAATCAACAGACTTAAGCCAGTAACATATAATTCAAAATAACAAGACATCAATTTTATAGACATTTTACAAAAGTAAATAATATAGTAAACAAAAATAAAATAGGCACTTCGTAAATAGAGCTTTCAAATCGGCCGTTGTAGTACTCAATTAGCCTCTTGATCAGCAATAGCATAGCCATCATGCTTGCTATAAATAGTCCATTGGAGGCATGAAAATAATAGAGACTCAAGCCATTTGCTAACATGTAGACAATATACATGCCGATCCCTGAGAAGAAGTAAGCCCGCCCCTTTTGCCCTTCCAATCTTTCTTTCCTTTTAGGGCTAATGTGCAAAACAATCGCAATGTATACTACAATTAAAAAAGAAAGTACTATTAATCGCCCAAGACCAACCAATGACCTTTCCGCGAAATCAGACATCATTATTTCAATGTCCCTTGCTTCCTCAATCGTAAGAGGTAAAGATTGTTTTGTATTCATATCGACCAATAAATATCGAGCGTCATAAGTGAGTACAGCAAGTTGTGCCGCAGATTCCTTAGACATCACTAAAAGCAGCTGCTGTCCTGGCGTTTCAGGCAATTCACTTATAGAGTTATCCAGCTCATATAGCCTTGTCACAAATGGCTGGAGCAGGGACAAACCCTCTTCGTCTATTTCGTTTTTATCGAAGTAATACCAATTTGTCATGCCTGTTAAATCAGCGGTTGAATCGTTTGCTGTAACATATCCTTTTTCAATCGTTAAAGGGCTGGCAGCAGCAGTTTCACGTACATGCTGCGTGCCGTTAAAGAAAGAGGCCATCAGAAAAACAAATAGGATGACAGCAGCTGCAAAAACACCATAATAGCTGCGCTTTTGATATTTTTGACGCTCATTAATTACTGCCTGAATCTTGTTAAAAGAGTTTTGTTTAGCTGCTTGCGTACGTTTCGGTGCCTGTAACTGTGCCAGTTCTTTATCCATATGCTGCTCCTCCTGTCATCTTCTTTTCAAGCGCCTTCATGCCTCGCTCCGTATTGTTTTTTACTTTTGCTTCGTTCCAACCTAAAACTGCCGCCGTTTCTTTAATCGAAAGACCCTCAATTTTTCGTAAAACAATGGCTATTCGATAATCAAATTTCAAGCTTGCAATTGCCTGATAAAGCGCTCTTTTCTCTTCTTCAATGGAAAAAAGCTGCTCTGGTGAAAGGGTTAGAGCGACATCTCCCTCACTTTTAGTAAATGAAATAAATCGGATTTTCCTTTTTCGCTTAAAATGGTCATATGCTATATTTTTAGCAATAGTTCGCAGCCATGTTAATACATTTGAATCCCCGCGATATGTATGCTTTGCTTCATAAGCCCGAATAAATGTCTCCTGCATGAGATCTTCTGCCAACTGTACGTCTAATGTCATAAAATATAAAAATTGATAGATTTGATCGCTATGCATTTCGTAATGGTGCTCTAACTGAAACAACCTTTTCACCTCCTAGTTATCAACCTAGACGATTAACTCTCCGCTTTTACTCACCCATGATTAAATAAAACCAATAATACGTAAATTTTGAAATACATTTCTTTCTGATTTATTTCCTCTATAGTGGGTACTAATAGAAGGAGCCTTCGAGCAATGCGTTAGGATGTGACTATATGTTTGCACTATCGGACCTGTTGTCGCTCATCATTTCTGCATTTATCATCCTGCCTGTCGTCATCTTCCTACGGGAGGCAGGCTATCTAATTGTCAGCTGGTTGTTTGGTGTCATCAATCCCAGGCTGACAATTGGCTCCGGCCCACGGGTACGGAAGGTCGGAATGATCGATATTCGGAAATATTACCATGTGTACAGCTGGTTTTCATATGATGGGTTAAAACGGGAAAGTAAACTGGCCTATATTTGTATCTATGCAGGACCAATTCTCACCAATCTCACCCTTGCCCTCCTTATCAATTTTCTAATCGCTAATGGATGGATGGAGGAATACAAAACGTTTTGGGATCGCTTTATTTTTTATGCATTCTATTATGTATTATTCGATATCGTGCCGATGAAGACTGTCAACGGCAAGCCAAACAATGGCATGATTATTTATGAGATGATTCGTTACGGAAAGCGAGTTGACTACAATAACGAAGCCTTCCTTCCAGCGACCTCTGAAATGGAAGAAGAGTACCAGGAGCAGATGAAGCAGATTGAGGAAATTAAAAAAGAACGGGAAGAGGGAGAAAATAAACAATAAGTCAATTGTGACATATTTGAAAAGAAATAGATTGCCTGGACATGTATAAAATGTGTCCGGGTTTTTCCAGTTATTGAGGTATTATACAGTTCTGAATAGCAGGAGCACCTGTACATGGAAAGCTCGTTTTATGAATTCTCTGTTTATCAAGGTTTAAATAATTGAAAGTACCCATTTATAATCGCTGCCATTTGTGTACTAATAATAACATTGTTTATACTATTGTATAAAATTGGATTTTTGTAAATTTCAAAAATCCAAAAATGGAGTTGAAATTATTGTTAAGGCTTTTCGTAACAAGACACGGTGAAACGATATGGAATACAGAAAAAAGGATGCAGGGATGGAATGACTCAGAGTTAACAGAGGCTGGAATAAAAAATGCAATAGCGCTGGGGAACAGATTGAAGGAGATAGATTTTCAATCTATCTATGCAAGCCCGAGTAAGCGGACAGTCAAGACTGCCTCGTTCATAATAGGCGGCAAAAACCAGCCAATAATAGAAGATGAGAATCTCCGCGAAATCAATTTAGGAGAATGGGAGGGACAAACACACGACTATCTAAAACAAAACTATTCGAAAGAATATCATGCATTCTGGAACACCCCTCACCTTTATACTGCTAATACAGGAGAAAGCTTCTCCCAGCTGCAAGAAAGGGTTGCTAATTTTTTAAAGGGGATACTTTCGGAGCACGATGATGGAAATATTCTTGTTGTCACGCACACAGTATTCATAAAAGCATTGTTATTGCATTGCAAAAAGAAATCTATTGAGGAGTTATGGACTCCGCCTTTTATACATGATACGAGTTTAACAATTATTGAAGTTAAAAATGGAGAGCTGGAGATCAAACTAGAGGGTGATATAACACATCGAAATATACATGAATCTTAAGGGTGAAGAACGAAGCTGGGGCAAGGATATTTCAAATTGCATGATACATACGGTACACTCATTCACCTGGAAGTCATCAGTACAGTTATTCATTACAGATCAGGTCAATGAAATGGTGGATAGTTCCCTAAAACAAAGTAGCCAATTTATTCCCACAAAAGGTTGACAATTATTCCCTCGGCACATAAACTAATAACAATAGTTAATTAACTAATCAAATTAGTTTAAGGAGTTTCCATATGAAAATAACAAAAAGCAACACTCTGTTTCAGCTTTCTTTTATGCCTCGATTATTTCCTGTAAACTGCTATTTGGTTGAAGAAGAACAGGAGCTGACGCTGATTGATGCCGCCATGCCTTATAGTGTAAAGGGAATTATCCGTGCCTCGCAGAAAATTGGTAAGCCTATTACAAATCTCATCCTTACACATGCCCACTCAGATCATGTAGGGGCTTTAGATGCGATAAAAAAGCTATTGCCGGATATTGAGGTAAGCATTTCTACACGTGATGCAATGTTACTCGCAGGTGATACAACGCTGTTAGAAGGTGAACCCGCATCTCCTATACGAGGAGGAGTGCCTAAAAACATCTTGACTAAACCGGACAGATTGCTGATGGAAGGTGACTGTATCGGTTCATTGGAAGTAATTGCTTCCCCTGGACACACCCCTGGATCGATCGCATTGCTCGATAAGCGTAACGCTGGTTTAATAGTGGGAGACGCTTTTCAAACGCGGGGAAAAGTGGCTGTTTCCGGCTTGGTCGTCCCCTCCTTCCCCTTCCCGGCATTGGCTACTTGGAATAAGGAGAAAGCGATTAACAGTGCAAAAAAATTAGCGGCCCTTCAGCCTGCATTGCTTGCTGCAGGCCATGGAAAAATGATTGTAGAGCCCACTCAGGCCATGATGCAGGCCATTAATGAAGCTGAAAAATTATTAAAGTAGGAAGTGTAATGGATATGTCTCGTCGTGCAAAAATCGATTTAGAAATTATTTTACAAAAATCAACGGAAATGATTGATAAAAATGGACTCGATTATCTGTCCTTTAGCCTGCTAGCAAAGGAATTGGAGATTCGCCCACCTTCCTTATATAACCACGTGAATAGTCTGGATGACCTGAAGCAGCTGTTAGCCATCCAAGGCTTGAAAGGCCTTTATGAATATATGCTGCTTGCTGGCATCGGTAAATCTGGTGATGAAGCGATTCATTCCATCAGCAGAGCCTATGTTGAATTTGTCAGGAAGCACCCAGGGCTCTATATGGCAGCCACTCGGATTCCCCATTCCCTGAACGAGGAATTCGCACATCATCAACAGGCTATCCTGCTGCTTGTTGTACGTGTTCTTGAAATATATGAGTTGAGCGAAGAGGTGGCTATTCACATAGTAAGGGGATTACGGAGCATTTTGCACGGCTTTACATCGCTTGAGCAAATGGGAGGATTCGGCATGCCATTAGACATCGATCACAGTTTGACCATTTTAATCAACACCTTTATCGAAGGTATTCATTCCCTAAGCAGGAAAGAAAAAATGACTGATTAGAGTGATTGTCCATTTTAAGAATAAGGCATTTGAAACCGAGAGATCCAATGTGAAGCTAATTGATTTTTCATTACAGTATAAAACATTAGCATTTCATAGAAACGTATGAGCATGGTAAATCATCCAACCCCTGCTCTACTGCTCGCTTATTTATCCCTTTGGTATGAGAAGCAATGCCTATAAATTTGTATTGAACAAAATCAAATTTTCACCGGATATTTCTAGCACTACCCTCTCAATGAACCGCTTTAATAAGCTCAAAAAGCTTCAAAATACTTTTAGGGAATGTCCGGTCCTTCATTGTGCTTAAATAGACGTTCCGGTGCAGGAATTGGCTTTGCACGGGGCGTGTCAGGAGCCCCTCTGATAAATGCTGCTCCACATACTGCTGTGGCAGCAGTGCAATTCCCAGCCCCTCTTCTACTAATACTTTAATCATTTCGAACCGCTCTATTTTATATTGAATATTCGGCAATATGTTTTCCTGCTCAAATGCCTTTAGTATTTGAGCACTTGTTTGAAATTCAGGCATGCCGATAATCAGCGATTCTTCTGTAAAGTCTGCCAGCGTGATGATTTCCTTTACCGCAAAGGGGTGATCTTTTTTGATTAACGCAACGTATCGTTCGTTATACAATAATTCACTTTGTATTTCCGAATCGACAATGTACTGGTTTGTAATGACTGCATGTACATGCAAACCGAGCAGTGCTTGCCTGACCGTTTGATTATACAGCGTATCGATCAGCGTTATCTGGTTATATGGATAGTGTTTTTGATAGGCAAGTATGACTTGTGAAAACCAGTAATTGGCTGATTCTATCATACCCAGCCGAATTTCTAACGCCTCCCCTTTTGCCATCTCCTTCAGCTCGGTTTCCATTACCTCAAATTGAGCAATCATTAGCTGAGCACGCTCATAAAATTGCTGCCCCAACTCCGTCAGCTGAAATTGTTTTGTTGTCCGTTCAATTAGCGGTGCATTGATTTCTTGCTCTAGCGTCTTAATCGCATTGCTTAAAGAGGGCTGTGAAATATGTAAAGCTTTGGCAGCCCTTGAAAAGCTTTTATGCTTCACTGTTTCTGTGAAATAAATCATCTTTCGTAAATCCAATTCTTCACCCCATTTATAGTTTGAAACTATTATAAGATACAAAATCAATATTTGTATGAATAAACAATTAAAAATATAATAAAAATATCAATTTTTCAGTCTATTGGAGGGTGAATACGATGCATAAAGAGATAGATTCAAACGCTTGGCAAGGCCGCATTGACCACGATACAGAGCACACTTATTTCCGTTATCACCAAATCGTCCAAATGGCACCAGCTGCCGCACAACGAACAATCGGTTTAATCGGTTTTGCATGCGATGAAGGTGTACGACGTAACAATGGCCGTGTTGGTGCAAAGGAAGCACCTCTATCGTTACGTAAGCAGCTCTCATCACTGCCCTGGCGTCATCATAACTCTGATACATCACTTATTGATTTTGGCGACGTCATTTGTGAAGGCGAAGAATTGGAGCTTGCCCAAAAGGAGCTTGGAGATAAGGTAGCGGACATTTTGAACCACGGAAAAGCGATTGTGCTGGGCGGCGGGCATGAAACATTATACGGCCAATATTTAGGGGTGCGGAAAACTGCCGGCCCTGATGCCTCAATCGGTTTACTCAATATCGATGCCCATTTTGATATAAGGTCATATGACATTCAGCCTTCATCCGGGACGATGTTCAAGCAGATTTTAGATGAGGATCCGCATGCACATTATTTTGTATGCGGTATTCAGCAATATGGCAATACGACTGCTTTATTCGAAACAGCGGATCAATATGGTGTGCAGTATTTCTTGGATGAACAGCTGGAATCCGCCTTGTTCACGGCAAAATTACAAGACTTTATGGATGCCCATGACGTCCTGCTTGTGACACTTTGTATGGATGTATTAAATGCCGCCGAAGCGCCGGGTGTCAGTGCACCTTCACCATTTGGTTTGTCCGCTGTACAAGTTCGTGACATTTTACGCAAAATGGTCTCTCATAAAAAGACGGTAAGCTTCAGTATTTGCGAGGTGAATCCAGCACTCGATATAGACAATCGAACAGCAAAACTCGGCGCCTGCTTCATCAATGAAGCAATAATGAACATCTAAGACGAAACAACAAGGGGGATTTTTATGGCATTAAACCAAATCACAACATTGTGCCTAGCTGTAACATTATTTTTGATCGGTTCATTTTTAGTAAAAAGAATTGGCTTGTTAAATCGGTTCTGTATTCCAGCGCCAGTCGTTGGCGGCTTGCTGTTTGCGCTGTTAGCAACAATATTAAAAAGCTTCGATATTGTAGAAATTACACTCGATACTTCCCTGCAATCCCTTTTCATGATTACGTTCTTTACAACAATCGGCCTTGGGGCGAGCTTCAAGCTGGTGAAATTAGGCGGGAAGCTGCTGATTATTTACTGGCTTGCTTGTGGTTTCCTTGCTCTTATGCAAAATGTAATCGGCGTTTCATTAGCGAAAGTAATGGATATCCATCCATTAATCGGCGTTATGGCCGGTGCTGTTTCCATGGAGGGCGGACACGGGGCCGCTGCCGCTTATGGGGAAACAATTGAAGGTCTGGGTGTAGCTTCCGCTGTCACAATCGGGATGGCTGCCGCTACATGCGGATTGGTAGCCGGCGGACTTGTCGGCGGCCCGGTTGTACAGTACTTAATTCGCAAATTCAATTTACAACCTTCCTCTGAGGAAACAGAAGAATATGTTGAAAAAGCTCAGCATCCGATTACGGAAAAATCCTTCATGATGCAGGTTTTCTTGATTACTTTCTGTATGGCTGCTGGTACATATATCGGAGAATGGTTCTCTACATTGACAGGGTTTGTGTTACCAGGATATGTAGGTGCCATGTTCACAGCGGTTATTGTCCGCAATATTGTTGATCGTTTCAACCCTGAGTTAATTAATATGAAAGAAATCAACTTGATCGGCGATATTTCCCTTGGTATTTTCTTATCGATGGCGTTAATGAGCATCAAGCTATGGGAAA
>JAPSKP010000010.1:5248-68224 GCA_031181585.1 Lysinibacillus sp. | reverse complement strand
GATTTTATTTCTTACTTGCTTTTTCGGTATGAGCAAGATGATAATGACCATGCCAAGCCTATTTTGCTATTTTTGCTACAATAGAGAGCGGTCAGTTTCCCACCGTACATGAAGAGGACCAATTACTTAAAACCCTTGAAAATCCCCGAAAAATGGCTGAATCAATGAATTGAGGACCGTAAATTTATCGAAGAACAAAACAATGCCCATTACTACCATAATTCCTCCACCTATTTTCATCACTGTACCACTGTACTTTTTTAACCATGTAAATCTCGCCGTAAAAAAAGCCATAAGTAAAAATGGAATACTGAAGCCTAATATATATGCCGCCATGTACCATAAGCCTTGTGATGGGTTACTGCCAACAAGGGCTAGTGTGCCTGCCAAAATAGGACCTGTACAAGGGGTCCACCCTACGGCAAATGCTAAACCAATTAAGACCGAACCAATATAGCCTGCCGGTTTGTTTTTGATGTGAAGCTTGTGCTCTTTCATCATAAATTTCGGCTGCAGCAGCCCTAACGCTACCAGACCAAATATAATCATCAGCAATGCACCCATCTGACGGACCAGGTCACCATACTGGAAAAACCATGTATTAAGAAGTGAAGCTCCCTCTCTAGTACTAAAGCCAAGTACTAAGTAAATAATGGAGAACCCTATTAAAAAGCTGAATGTATGAAAGATTGCCTGCCATTTTCCCCGTAGTTCACCAGCTTGTATTTCATTGATACTTAAGCCTGTTATGTATGATAAAAACGCAGGATATAACGGAAATACACATGGTGAGAGAAATGTTAGCGCACCCGCACCAAAAGAAAGAAAAATAGAAATGTCTGTCTGCATGATACCCTCCTGCAACTACTTACTATAGAGAACTGCCTCTCCCTATAATAAGTTGTATGGTTTATTTTTAATAACCTGCCGCCCTATACATTAATCCTTTAAAGTGACTGCCCGCCTACTATTCTATAAGAAGTACACCATCCATTCCTCATCGTAATATATCTCTTTTATTTTTAGAGCATTCTTTTCTATACCAAATACCGTAAAGCCCATATTTGCATATAATGCTTTCGCTTTTTCATTGCCCTGAACAACTGCAAGCGTGATTTGTTCGACACCATCAAGCTGCTGTGCCTTCTTTATAAGTTCTTCAAGAAGCTTTCTTCCGATTCCCAGGCCTCTGTTTTCTGTAGAAACATACATACCGTACACATTGCCCTTATGCATCGTCTTTGGACCATCCTCCCGGACAAATGCCGCAATCCCTGCCAGCCTTTCTTCTACAAATGCTCCCAACGTAAATTTTCCCGGCTGTGGAGCTATCCGTTGGCATACCTCCTCAAGTGTAAAACCTTTTTCCCTCTCATATGTTGATCCAAAAGCCTCCGGGTTTGCGCGCAGTGCTTCAAGCCTTATCTTCTGGTATGCTTCAACATCCTGCGTATTTAGTACACGAATCATTCAGAATCCTCCTTCTTTTTCATAACACCAATATTTTACATTTATTATACATTACAAAATCTCAGCAGACCGAAACCGCTGTGAATAATTAACCCACACAATATATGTAGTATGATAGATTTGCTACTCAACTCTTTTCATCTGAAAACCATCTATTTGCAAACTAAACATACTTTTGATTTTTATTATTTTTAAGCAGCAGGTACAAGGTAAGCTGCAAATGATTATCTTGCTTAAACTTTCTTCTTTTGCTTCCGGCCACCCTCTGCATATTTTTTTCATAATTTATTCTTATAATTAGCTTTTGAAAGAGGTGTCATTTTCCGATGAAGCGGATGTCAACAAAATTAGCCGTCTACTTTTTCCTTACGGTATTTGTTATGGAAGCATTTTTAATGCTCTATCTGCATCAAAGTATCCTTACTACTAAAATCAATGAAGAATTTGAAAGATTGTTGGCAAACGGTTCCAATCATAGGGATGTATTAGTTGAAAACTATTCGGATGCAACAATGGACCATATCGTTCTGATGGAGGTGGATATGGACCGGGAAGTCATCATTACGGATGGCCGAGGAAATGTAATGAAAAGCTCACAAAGAGATTCATCGATCCTGCACGATCTTACGCCTGTATGGCCGGAAGATTTTTTAGAGCGCGATAAGATATTGAACGGTGATTGGAAGGGCTCATCTTATCTTATTAGCGCCCACCCTTTCACTATACAGTCTACAGGACAAGAGGGCTATGTCGTCATGTTTCAAAGCACGTATCCAATTGAACGGCTAGTGGATCAGCTGAACTTCCATTTTGGTATTGCCGGTATTACCAGTATATTAGTGCTGTTCATTGCCTACCTTGCATTATCGAAAATTTTAACGAGACCGCTCATTCGTATGAAAGAAGCAACAGAGAAAATTAATAAAGGTGACTTCAAGGTGGAGCTGCCAAAGCTCAAGCAGGATGAATTGGGGGAGCTTTCCTCAGCCATCCAAACGTTAGCGAATGATTTAGCTCGTCTGAAAAAAGAGCGAAATGAATTTCTTGCTTCCGTAGCACATGAATTGAGTACACCTTTGACTTATTTAATCGGCTATACAAAAGTAGCTTCTCGAAGTGATATCAGCGAAGAGGAAAGAAGGTATTACCTAAGCATTTTAACAGAAGAGTCAGAACGATTGAAGGAACTGGTAAAAAATTTACTTGATTTAGCTAAGATGGATGAAAACTCGTTTACAATTACGAAGAGCTTCTTTTGGGCCGATGCATACTTCCAGAACATCTTAAACCTCGTGCTTCCCGCCTTCCAAATGAAGGGCTTAACGATTACATTAAACTGCCCAAACGACTTTCAAATCTATGCCGACCCTTTACGCCTCGAACAAATTGTATTGAACCTATTGGATAATGCGAAAAAATACTCCTCTGCTCATACCGAGGTAACTGTCACCGTTTCACAAAAAAGCAACCACACCATCATCTCTATTGCAGACAGGGGATTAGGCATCCCTTCAAACGAGATTCCTTTTATCTTTGATAAGCTGTACCGGGTCGAGAAATCGAGGGCCCGTTCACTTGGTGGTTCAGGGATTGGTTTAGCTGTCGTGAAGGAACTGGTGGAAGCACATGGAGGACACATACAAGTAAGCAGTATATTGGGTCAGGGCAGTACCTTCACTATTACGATATAAGGAGGGTGATATAAAAGATGAAAACCATTCTATTAGTAGACGATGAACAACGGATGCTGGATTTAATTGAACTGTTTTTAGCACCTGCAGGATTCAGATGCCTAAAAAAGACAAACGGACAGGATGCGATTAGTATCATGCAAAAGGAAAGCATCCACCTCATTATTTTGGATGTAATGATGCCGGACATGGATGGATGGGAAACATGCAGGAAAATACGTGAATTTTCAAATGTCCCCATTATCATGCTTACAGCAAGAGCTGAAAAGTCGGATCTAGTGAAGGGGCTCAACACTGGAGCAGATGATTACATCACGAAGCCTTTTGATGAAGGGGAGCTGATAGCGAGGGTTAATGCTCTTCTACGACGCAGCGGAGACGAACAAATTCAAAGCAATAAGCTTGTATATGAAGACTTTGAATTAAACAAAGAAACATTTTCCCTACACTATCATCATTACGCCGTTCAGTTGACATTGAAGGAATTTTTAATAATTGAAGCCTTGCTATCGCGGCCTCAGAAGACATTTACAAGAGAAGAGCTTCTGAATATTGCTTGGGAATTTGATGCATTTATTGATATGCGTACAGTGGATTCCCACATACGGAATTTACGAGAAAAATTAAGAAAAGCGGGCTTTCCAATGAACAAACTCATTAAAACGGTTTGGGGGATCGGCTATAAATGGACATAGATTCCTTCTGCTGCCTAATGATATTACCGTTTATTCGGCTATAACACGGCAGGATGGAATCTCTGCTTGCAATATCCCTTATAGGGAATATAGCCACCTATTAGCCTATACAAAAGGAATAGCCTATGTATAGTTTACTATCAGAATTCAGTCAAACGGTGAGCACGCCTTTATCCATGTATTTAAACTCTTTCAGCCATTCCCCGATTATATCTGCCTTTCTTCTAGGATTGATTGGCTCTATGGCGCCCTGCCAATTGACAGGGAATATAAGCACTATCACGCTTTACGGCAGCCGAACGATTCGGCTAAAGGAAACTAACGGAGAAGTGCTCGCATTTATGCTGGGAAAGATAGTTGCTTACAGCATGATTGGTTTTTTCGCATGGATATTCGGGCAAGCATTTGAAGCGAAAATCACTGAATATTTTCCGCTTTTTCGTAAAGTAATTGGTCCGCTTCTTATCATAACTGGTCTTGTCATGCTTGGAATTATAAAACTTCCATTTTTAAGCGGCCTTTCATTTTTTGAAACACGAATAAGCAATAAAGGTAAAGTCCATTCATTTTTACTTGAGATCTGCTTTGCTATCGCCTTTTGCCCGACAATGTTTGTTCTTTATTTTGTCTGGCTTATGCCTCTGGTCATTTCCTCACCTTACGGTCTGGTCCTGCCGGGTATTTTTGCCATCGCTATCTCTCTCCCGCTTCTTTTGCTATTATGGCTGCTAGTGCAAGTCAAGAAAAGAAGTGGAATTATGAAAAAGAGCATGGCCATCGGAAAAGCCATCCAAAAAGGGGCCGGTATATTTATCATGCTGTTCGGCATGCTAGATACTATCACATATTGGGAAATGTAGCTGAAGAGCTGGAGGTTGAATATAAAAAATTTGTTCAACTAAAAATATTTTCTGCACAATATTTGCAAACATAATGGCTAATATAAGTGGTATAACGCGTAAACAAGGAGGAGAAACGATGAAGAAAAAAGCAACAGGATTCTTAACAATGGCCTTAGCTTTTACACTTGCGGCATGCGGCGGAGAAGAAGAGCCAACGACAGGGAATGACCAAGATGAATCGGCTGAACAGCAGCAGACAGATCATTCTAATATGGACCATTCAAGCATGAATCATTCGAGCACAGGGGAAGTGCCGGAAGGGTTGGCAGAAGCAAGCAACCCTACTTACCCGGTAGGCAGTACAGCTACTATGCATGCAGACCATATGGAAGGTATGGACGATGTAAAAGCGACAATCGTCGGCGCCTATGATACGACTGTATACGCTGTATCATATACTTCTACAACTTCTGGAGAAAAAGTAGAAAATCACAAATGGGTTATTCATGAAGAACTTGAAAACCCGGGGGATGCTCCTCTTAAGCCGGGTACTGAAGTGACACTGCAGGCGGATCATATGGAAGGTATGGACGATGCAACGGCTGTGATAGAATCCGCCGAGGAAACAACGGTCTATATGGTTGACTATACTTCAGCAAACGGTGAAAAAGTAGCAAACCATAAATGGGTAACAGAGAGTGAGCTTGCTGTGGAATAGCAATTGCTGTTAGAAGCCCGGCTACATGCAAAATGCCGCTCTTTTAGAAGGGCGGCATTTTGCATATCACAATATAGTATTCACAATGGATCTTGTTCATCTCTCCATCAACTCATTGCCTTTAAGCCGAGGAGACCAATAATCACTGCAGCCATACTAGCTATACGTAGAGGGCTCTTCTTCTCTCCAAAGAATAAAATGTTTACTGCTACGGCACCTACCGTCCCTATACCGACCCATACAACATAGGCAATACTTAACTGCAGATAGTCCAATGATAAGTATAAGAAAGCGAACGAAGCAGCAAACCCCGCTATATATCCTATTAAATTGCGAATCGTTTTTTGTTGGCTGTAGAGGCGCAAAAAGATTACGCCGATTATTTCAAAAGCAGCAGCTAAAAATATAAATATCCAACCCATCTTCATTACCTCCTAGACTTTTTCTGTTTTTTCTGTTGGCAGGGAGTCACTGATTTTCAATCCAATAATTCCTGTTAGCAAAATCAGCATGAAGCCAATAGTAGCGAAATCCAATGGTCGTTCAAACCAAAATGTATCCAACAAAACAGTCCCTAACGTTCCTGCCCCTGCAAACACGGCATATACTGTCCCTGTCGGTAAGTTTTCACAGGCTTTTGATAAGAAATGAAAGTCTAGTCCAATCAATCCTATAATCAGAACCCAATGCCACCATGCTGTAGCAAACTGGAATCCAAGCAGCCATACTATTTCAATAAGGCTTGTGAGTAAAACAAATATCCAATCTTTTCTCATAGCGTATATCTCCAGTCTTTTATTTTTATGACTGACTATCAGTCATTTTTAGAATGAAACAAAAGGTATTCAATTCTACTGAATACCTAGTGCCCGCTTTACAAACCCAAGTAAAGCACCAATATGCGCTTGGTGAGCCATTTCATCCTCATTCCGTTGATACAAATAAAGTTGTTCTGCTGCGGATTCAATCGTACCTACTAAAAACTTGGCTGTGTATAGCGTCGGGACTGTCCCGTCTAATTCTCTCTTCTTTTTCGCTTCTTCCAGAAGCTGCCCTACCCAGTCATATAAAGGATTATAAATTTCCTCCCATTGCGAAAAATGCTCACTTTGTGCCAAGCCTGCATATAACAGCTGCAATGTATCACGATGATCCTTTGTAAAGGCCATATATGCATCTACTACTTCATCTATTTGCTGTTCGAAAGAGGCATTCTCCGTCACTTGTCTCTGGATTGCTGTCAGCATATCTTCAACGATTTCTTTAGCAATTTCTGGAATGACAGAAAGCTTGCTCGGAAAATATAAATAAAAAGTTCCTTGGGCTATGCTTGCCTGCTTGACGATATCAGAAACCTTTGTTTTTTCTATTCCCTTTTCTAACAACACCTTTGCAGCAGCTTCAATAATCAGCTTTTTTTTATCTTGTGCGGCCAAGAATATCACTCCCTGTCTTTCATTCTATGTATCTAATGACTGACTGTCAATCACTTATTGAAACTTCTTTATAATCCAACCGCTATAATTCCTGTCATCATTTTATTTAACAAACTCTCTCTTTTTAGCAAAACAGCAGGCGAAGCAAAAGCTTCGCCTGCTGTTTTTAAAAGTTTTGAATGTATTGTGCAATATCAGTATACCCGTAATCGAGTGCATACCCATAAGCGTCATACCCTTGGGAATTAGTGATTGTCTTGTCTGCGCCGTAAGTCAAAAGAAGCTCGGTCATTAACAAGTCATCATAGGTAACAGCTTCCATAAGTGGAGTAAATTCATAAATATCCATCGTATTCGGGTCTGCCCCTTGCGTCAACAGATATTCTGCAGCTTCATGATTACTTTCCATGACTGCCAGATGGAGAGCTGTATAGCCTTCATCATTCACTTCATTCAGCATAGCCGTATCGGCCGCATACTCTTTAAGAGCCTCCATATCCCCTTCTACAACTGCCAGCATTAGTTCATTCATGCCACTAGTATCATAAGTATAAGTGAGTTCCTCATCTGAAAAGATACCGTTAAGAAGGAAACTTTCTTCAAACTGCTTAAACCCCCACCATACTCCCGCAAATAGAAGCACTGATGCCAAAACTAGGCCTGCAATTCCTAGTACAATACCACGCTTAGAAGTCTGGATTTCTGGTGTATCTTCGTTGTTGAAAAAAGCACTTACAGAATGGATACGCCTTGGCAGGTTGGGATGGGTAGACATTAATTCATCCATCCAGCTGAACATCCCGCCCTCCGCTGAAATTTGCTGCATAAACACAGTTTGGTCGACTTTTCTATATAGCTGAGGCCCAATTGCCAATATGACTAAGGCATTTTTCGCCCCTTCAAATGATTGGCTGTAATATGCTCCATACCGATCACAAGTAAATTCACATGCGCGGGAATAAGCATTACCTAGGAATGGAAGGATAAGACCAGGCATCAATAGCCAGCCATAGCCTACATGCTTGCGTTTAATATGGGCAAACTCATGGGCAAGAATATACAGCACTTCTTCTTCCCCTTGCTCCTCCAGTAATGCAAAAACATCTGAATAAAGGACTACCATATTTTTTAATCCGAACCTTGCCGCAAAGGCATTCAAAACTCCACCAGATTGCATGACATAAATATCTGGTACTTCCTTCAGCTTCATACGTTCTGCCACTTCTCTTGCTTGAGCATAAAAAGCCGAGAACTGCTGCTCACTTACCTTTACACCATTTTTGCGAATGTTGACCATTGATAAATTATGTATAAACCAATAGAACAGAAAAATCCCCGCTAAAATCGCAATACCCACAATGGATATAAGCATTGCAATATACACCATTATGCTGAAGATCAATAGCAGCGCAAAATAAAGATCTTCTCTGCGATAAACTAAATCATTCTCTGAGTACAAAATTCCAGTACCTCTGCTTCCATTAAATTTTCTGTAACCCTTCCCTTCAAGCTCTTTTATCATCAAAAAAACGAGGGATCCCTTATTCCAATACCCTTTAGTAAACAGGTGTATTTTATCTTCTCTCAGGGAAAATAGTCACAAAACATATAATATATGCGAAAGGCTTAAAAGAGAATAAGGATTTGGACCTTTTCTATCTCTAAAGAAGGCAAGAGTCTAAATGTGTGTTTAGTAAAAAGCATATAAACAAGGGCATATCTACCGAGGAACTAAAAACTGGTGATATTCATCCAGATAGCGGACAAGGAACAAGGCATACGATAGGTGTTTAGAAAAGAATAGGAGGCTTACAATATGTCTTTAGTACCAGATGATCCGTTTAAACAATTAGCTAATATAAGAAAAGAAGTCGAACGTCTCTTTTCTGAATTTCCGTCAGCTTTCAATTGGGAGAATAACATGTTTGGCAATCTTAAAATTGATATACACGAAACGGCTAAGGAAGTCATCGTGATCTGTGATATTCCTGGAATAGAAAACGAGGAAGATTTGCATATTCATGTAGAGCATGAGTACCTGAGCATTAGGGGCATGATTGCCATCATTCGTGAAGTGAAGAAGGAAAATATGTATCGCCAAGAACGCTCTTCAAGTACTTTTCAACGAACAGTTGCATTACCAAGCCCTGTTTCAAGTGAGGGTATAAAAGCGACGTATAAAAATGGCATACTAGAGGTAAGAATGATAAAGACAAATAAAAAGAAGCCACGCAGTGTTGATATAGACTTTAACTAGCTAATAATTAGCTATTCTTTGTCTGAACAATTGTAGCGGCTTTCTTACTCAATTCCTTTTTCTATCTGCACAGGGCATGCTCTCTTTTGGTGCCCTGTGTTGGAAAAAAGGCATGGTTTCTTCTTCAACTTTTTATAAGCATATAGTTGACAGCTTCCGTTGAGCATGTTATTATTATCTCGAATTCAAGATATATTTTTTCGAGATAACATTCCGCTTGGAGAATACATTTTATACAATTTCTTTGTGGACTAAAAAATTTTACGCATTTATCTCGAATTCGAGATAAATTTAAAGGAGCTATCAATATGGATTATTTAAAAGGCATTCACCATGTAACAGCCATTACAAGCAGCGCTGAAAAAAATTATGAATTTTTCACTTATATTCTAGGCATGCGACTTGTGAAGAAAACAGTAAACCAGGATGATATTCAAACCTACCATTTGTTTTTCGCAGACGATAAAGGCTCTGCTGGGACAGATATGACGTTCTTCGATTTTCCAGGCATTCCAAAAGGCTCTCATGGTACAAATGAAATTTACAAAACAGCCTTTCGGGTACCGACAGATACAGCACTAGAGTACTGGGTAAAACGTTTTGATAAATATAATGTAACTCATACGGGTATTAAAGAATTATTCGGCAAAAACACGCTCTCATTTATTGATTTTGACGAGCAGCAATATATGCTCATTTCAGACGAGCACAACAAAGGAGTAGCATCCGGCACACCTTGGCAAAAGGGACCTGTACCACTCGAATTTGCGATTACAGGACTAGGACCAATTCATATTCGTATCGCACAATTTGATTATTTTAAAGAAGTTCTAGAAAAAGTAATGGATATGCGGGAAATTACACAGGAAGGCTCTCTCCACCTATTTGAAATGGGTGAAGGAGGAAACGGGGCTCAAGTAATTGTTGAGCACAATACTGTTCTGCCTACTGGCCGCCAAGGCTTTGGTACGGTACACCATGCTGCCTTCCGGGTACATGATACAGATGTATTGCATAAGTGGATTGAGCGTATGCAAGGTTTTGGATTCAACACATCCGGTTATGTAGATCGTTTCTTCTTTGAGTCTCTCTATGCGCGTGTCGCCCCAGGCATTTTGTTTGAATGGGCTACAGATGGTCCAGGTTTCATGGGAGATGAACCATATGAAACAGTGGGCGAAATTCTTTCCTTGCCACCGTTTCTTGAAGCAAAACGAGAACAAATCGAAAACATGGTGCGTCCAATCGATACCGTGAGAAGTACAAGAGAATTCGAGAAAGAATATTTGTAAGGAGGTGAAAAGATGAGCTTTCTTAAAAAATTTTTTGGTACAGAAACAAATAATGAGGAGGTAGATAACATGGATAAATTAAACATTGGTATTATCATTGGATCAACTCGTGAAGGACGTGTAAGCCCACAAGTAGCAGCATGGGTGAAAGAGTTAGCAGACAAACGCGGCGATGCAAATTATACAATCATCGATATTGCGGATTATAAATTACCGCTTTTAGGTGAACCGGGAACTGATGCCTCAGGCGCAGTGGCGTGGTCGGAAATCATTACAAAACAAGACGGCTTTATCTTCATCGTACAGGAATATAATCACTCTATTACAGGAGCGCTGAAAAACGCCCTGGACTATCTGCGTGCAGAATGGAACAATAAAGCAGCAGGTATTGTCTCCTACGGCTCTGTAGGCGGAGCACGTGCAGCAGAACACTTGCGTGGTATCTTAGGTGAATTATTAGTCGCAGATGTTCGTGTACATCCAGCACTGTCATTATTTACAGATTTTGAAAACGGTACGGTCTTCAAACCAGCACCTGTACAGGCGGATTCAGTAAATCAAATGTTGGATCAATTACTGCCTTGGACAAAAGCCTTATCTACAATCCGCTAATTACGGAGATCAGGCCATACTATTTTATAATTTCCTTCATCAAAAGAAAGGGCGGCATGCTTTTATATGCCGTCCTTTCCCTTATTTCATCCTCCTATATTTCTATAACCTTTACTATAATGCCAGGCTTTAACAATGAATCTTTTAGAAGCAGATAACGAAAGTTCAGACCTTTTTTAAAAATGGGGTTGTTATCTTCAGGCTTCTTCTCCCTTTAATAACCGTAACGTTAATAAAAACCAAAGGAGAAGTGGAGCCACTGATAGCTTTATATATATCCCATCCATATGCGCTTTCTTGCTGTGCGGAAAGACCCAACAAGCTAAGACATTTCTTTTGGACAGCGGGAAGGAGGGACAATAGTCCAGCCTTCCCCTGCCCTCTATTTTTCCCTAATCTCACCTTGAAATAAAATAACAAATTCATTTCCTGCAGATCCCGTATATACACAAAAATGAGGTAATAAGGATAGTACAGCTATCTGGGCCACCATCAATTTACAAAGGCTTTCTATACACATAAATATCTGTCCATTCATGCCAGCTAAACATTTTTTACAACCTTAATCAGCGATGTTATATCCAATCATTCAATGTTTGGAGGAACGTCCCGTTACTTGGGGGGACGTTCTTTCTCCAATAGTTCAAAAAAGGACGGCAACTCCTGAAAATTCTTCAGCTTCAGATCTTCGAGGATTTTTAAAATTATTTCCTGTTCGAGGTCTGCTCTGTTCTGTAAATCTGTCTGCTGCAGTTCTTTTTGGATTTTTGGCCTGAGCAATTCCAGCAACTCTAAAGGTGAAATTGAGTCGTTCATATATTCACTCCTTACCATTGGATTTAGCGCCGGCCAATTCACTTGCTAATTCTTGTATCGTACGTTCCAATCCTTCCACCCTTTGCTCCATCCTGTGCAACAGATACAAGGAAACAACAATCGGGAATCCAATATTACTAATGAAATCAACTATGTTCTCATAACCAGCCATCGATCATCCGCCTCACTTTCTTTAGCGCATTATTTTTAGATTTCGTAATGGCTTGCTGGGATACGTTTAGCCTTCTCGCTATTTCTGTATCAGACATTTCTTTAATGAACGAAAGGTAAAAAATCTGCTTTTGCCTCTCATTCAATGTAAGGATTGCATTGTAAATTGCCGGATTTTGAATAAAATCTCCAAGTTCCTTTTCAATTTTCTCCCTAAACATTGTGGAAGCAGATTCATCCTCGATCAGTTCTTTTAATGATACTGAGCTATATCCCCCACCTTCATTTCCCTCATTTGCCGGACGGTCAAGAAACAGCACATTTCTATGTTCAAATAATCTTCTCTTTTTATCATAATGGAGAGCGGTAAAGTGAATCGTTTTAGAAAAATAAGAGACTGCACGAACCTGGGCGTAAAAATGCAGAAAGTGTTGATCAATTTTCACTTTGAGATGCTCCTGTGGTGCCTGACTATATTGTTTGTAAAGCTCCAGATGCTCCTCATTTGCCAAAAATGCCTTTAAAATCGGATTTTGAATCTCTCTAATCTTCATCTTAACTCTACCTCCTTTAACAGAACGTATGTTCTCTATTATTATCATTATAACCTACTTTTGCCTAATTAATAAGAGTATAAATACCAAATCCCATGATTAGAATAGTAAAATAATACAATTTTAGGGTTTTATGAATGGCTAAAGATGCGCATATGCTGCATTTTTTGAGGGGAAAGTAAAATATTTTCTTTTTCAAGGGCCTTTTTCGAAAAACTACCGAAAATCCATTGAGTATCTACTGCTTACAACTCACTAGCCATTCTTGTTGAAGGTTTATGTACTAATTAAAGTAATATGAAAAGGAGAATAAACAACCCAAATATGCAAACAAAAGGAGAATAGGCATAGGAATACGATCAAAATAGTACTTATAAGTCATTTTTTATTATACAGAGCAAAATACTTTTGGACCAATGGGTTTGTGTAGGAGATCATTTATAAGATGTAAAGTATCGATTATGAATTATGTCATTTTCAAATAGGACGTACATACAGGATTTTGGTTACGGCTGCTTCTCGAAAAAATTCTGTCCAGGTGCCCCTCTACCAATCACTCGGCACACGTGGGAAGGGTAAAGGAAGTTCCATTGTAGTGCTACAGAAACCTAGAGAGCTGCCTGCCATCTGACAAATATACGTACTCTTGTAATTTACCCCCTCTGGATGCATCAGTTGCTCCCTTTTATACCATTCCTACAGAGCATGGAACATTTGCTGATGCAGTTACGGAAGATGATGAAAGCCATCACAGCTGAAAGGAAATGTAACGGGCACTGCCAGTGATTATGTGCAATTAACGATTGATCATGAAAACTATCATATTCACTTCCAATTACAGTTCAACTCGTTACCAAGAGGAATGAATGATTTTCCTCTTTGAAGTCTTCTGCCCGCCGCTTTCCTACTGCATTTCTTTCCTCCTTTTTCACTCATACCGAATTCCCTGTGACATCTCCTCCAGCTTTCCCCAATCTACAATGCGGATATGCTTATGTTTTTTTTCTATAATACCTTTTTCTGTCAAGTCATGCAGCACGCGGTTTAAATGCCGATGTGTTGTACCAAGCAAATCTGCCATTTCTCCCACATTACCGGTCTGCAGCTCTGTCCCAAATTCATTACCAGGCGTCGAAATCGACAATAAATAGCTTGCCAACCGGTTTTCCACCGATGATAATAAATTTACGCGGGAAGCTGTTGTACGCGTCTGCAGCTTATAGCTTAGATGTTTTAAAAGATCCTGAAGAAAAGCCGTATTCTTCATTTCATGCTTGTAAATATAATCAACCGGCAATCCAATGCACAAACAATTTGTCACGGCCGTAATTTGTGACTGGACGGGAGTATGACGGACAAGTTCTAAATCACCGATTAACGCCAGCGGGTGATTGAATCGCAGCAACAGAGATTTCCCTGTTTCCATGCTTGAAGTTGCTTTCGCCCTCCCTTCGACTAAATAGAGGAGGTGACTCATTTCCTCTCCTTCTCTCAAAAGGACCTCTCCGTCTTCATATGCAAATAACTTAAAAGGTCGGTATTCAACTTCCTCAAAAATTTGATCCAACTCATATTCCATTAGTTTCTCTCGAAGGAGAGATATATTTTCAATTATTTTCATATAACAATCCCCCTTTTTTGGACATATGTCCTTTTCATTATAGGAGGAATTGTTATGATGATAGTAGTAATAAGTCCAAACAATTGTTTGTGACTTATTTTTTATGAGAGAGGTAGAGGTGTAATTATGAGCAAGAATTTATTGTATCCCCTACTCATCGTGATTGGTTCAAGCTCTTACGGAATCTTATCAACTATGATTAAGGTGGCCATGGGACATGGCTTTACTACGGAAGAAGCTGTAACGAGTCAATATGTGATAGGTTTTTTATTAGCATTAATCATTTTTATTGTGACCCAACGTTCTTTACCAAAAATATCTGGTAAGGGTTTTTTAGTTATCCTGATTTCCGGCTTGTTAACTGGTACAACAGGTATTGTATACGGACAATCAGTCCACTATTTACCGGCATCACTTGCTGTTGTCATGCTGTTCCAGTTTACATGGATCGGCCTATTTTTGGATTGTATCATCCATCGTCGCCGCCCGACGCGTCCTGAATTGATTTCTCTAGCATTTTTAATCAGCGGAACAATTTTGGCTGCCGGCATTTTAGATGTGGATTTAAGCGGACTTGACTGGCGTGGCTGGGCATTCGGTATGGCGGCTGCATTTAGCTTTGCTTGTTTTATGCAGTTCAACTCGAAAAAGGTGGAGGGTATCTCCACAATCGGCCGTATGACGATCATGTCCTTTTTCTCTATGTTGCTTGTCCTTTTATTCCAAGCACCGGAAGTTGTAACAAATGGAATGTTATTCGGCACAGAGCTGCTATACTTTGGCTTGGCCCTTGGGTTATTCGGGATTATCTTGCCGATTCTCCTGTTTACAGTAGCCGTACCAAAAGTGGGCGGCGGTGTAGCCTCCATTTTAAGTGCAGTAGAGCTGCCGGTAGCAATTCTCGCATCTGTCATTGTATTGCACGAAGCATTAACAGGACTGCAAATTTTCGGTATTGTTCTCGTGCTCTTCGGTATGACGCTGCCTACCCTGCTTCAAAATAGAAAGCAGGCAGTTAAGCAAATCGATGCCTCAGCAAACTAAAATCATTATTATAAAATAAGAGAAACCTCGAAAATGGTACTTTTTCATGAGTCCATTATTCGGGGTTCTTTTTCTATAAAAATAGTCATTTTAAACAATCTTCCGTTCCCCTTCTAAACAGCGTCTACTATTCTCACACTCCACCAGAATGATAGAACAGGCGGCTGTACTGTGTCTGCTGTTTCAAACAGCAGTATATACCCTGGAAAATCTCACCCTAGTCTACTCATTTTGAAGAATAAATCTTTTCTATATAGGGGAGCCTTGTAATAAAAAATAAAGGAGGTGCTCTATATGTTCGAAAAAAAATTGGCACTGCACGAGACAATGGAATTTCATGAAGTCATTAACTTTATGACGACTAGCTTGCTTAAATCTAAATTGAGCCAAGGCGTCGTATTTGATCAAGATTTAAGGAAATTATTAGATAAAAACGTAAAATTAACAGCACCTGCCCTACAGGCTTTACTTAAGCTCTATGAAAAATCAGAACTAGAATATTAATTGGAGGTATGGATATGGAAGATTATTTAGATCCCATTAATTCAGTCAACATGCCGGAATTGACAGATTCGGGTGTGGCTCTAGAACTTTTACTATCATTGAAGACAGGCGTTCGTACACTTTCCATTTCTTTAACAGAAACTGCCTCACCTGTTCCACAAAAATTATTAAGAACGCAGCTTGATGTCATGATTGATTTATATTTCGAAACATCAGAGCTGATGATGAAAAAACAATGGTTAAAGCCATATGATCTGCACCAGCAAAAAGAACTGGATATTAAATCTGCACAAAATGCTATTGATATTGCTAAGTTAGATCTTTTCCCAGAGAACATGAACAGAAAAGGTCTGTTTCCGACTCCGCCAAAAGATTAAAAATGAAAAGAGGGAGTTTTTAAATGAAAGCCGTCACTTATCAAGGAATTAAAAATGTTCAGGTTAAAGATGTGAAGGATCCTGAAATTAAAAAATCAGATGATATTATCATAAGATTAACGACTACAGCAATCTGTGGATCTGATTTGCATTTACTTCATGGTATGATTCCGAATATTGGGGAGGACTATGTAATTGGGCATGAACCAATGGGCATTGTAGAAGAAGTCGGCAAGGATGTAACGAAAGTAAAAAAGGGTGACCGTGTCATTATCCCTTTTAATGTAGCGTGCGGACAATGCTGGTATTGTAATCATGACCTAGAAAGCCAATGTGACAATGCCAATGACAACGGCGAAATGGGTGCATACTTCGGTTACTCTGATACGACTGGCGGATTCCCTGGCGGTCAAGCGGAATTTATGCGGGTTCCTTATGCCAATTTTATACCTTTTAAAATTCCAGAAAACAGTGAAGTTCCTGATGAAAGTCTGGTACTACTTGCTGATGCAGCAACTACAGCATTTTGGAGCGTGGATAATGCCGGTGTCAAACCGGGAGATACCGTGATTGTACTTGGCTGTGGCCCAATCGGTTTGCTGGCACAAAAATTCTCCTGGCTAAAAGGCGCCAAACGAGTGATCGCGGTCGATTATATCGGCTATCGTTTGAAACATGCGAAGCGTACAAATAATGTAGAAACCGTAAATTTTGAAGATCATGAAAATTGCGGTGAATATCTAAAAGAAATGACAAAGGGCGGTGCCGATGTAGTCATTGACTGTGTAGGTATGAGCGGCAAGATGACTCCGCTTGAATTCCTCGCAAGTGGATTAAAGCTGCAGGGCGGTGCTATGGGAGCCATCGTTACAGCAAGCCAGGCCGTTCGAAAAGGCGGGACTATCCAAATTACAGGAGTGTATGGTGCACGGTATAACGCATTCCCTCTAGGGGATATTTTCCAGAGAAATGTAAGCATTCGTACCGGGCAAGCCCCTGTCATCCATTACATGCCTCATATTTATAATTTGATGACTGAAGGCAAAGTGGATCCAAGCGATATTATTACACATGTACTTCCTCTCGCGCAGGCCAAACATGCCTATGAAATTTTTGATACAAAACAGGATGATTGTATTAAGGTTCTTTTAAAACCCTAATAAGAAAACGAGCAGCGATCATGAAGGCTACTTCTTTTTTGTCCGAATTCCCTTTTCCTTCTACCATTCATAAAATGCAAAACGGAAGGCAAGAAATTCTGCCTCCCGTTTTTTTATAAGCCGTCAAAATATATGCAGGTTATTCTTCAGGGCTTTCCAAAATCGCCATTGTCAATATCTTCGCAAATTGCGCTCGTGTTACATTTGCTTTTGGCTTAAATGTGCCATCCTTATAACCACTCACGATTCCTGCCTTTTGAAGGGCTGCAATCCCCTCTAGAGCAATCGGGTCGATGGCGTTCTTATCTTTAAAGGCCGTGCCGGCAGTATTTGCCTCATAGCCATAGCCCTGCATTAACGCATACGTAATAGCTGCTACTTCTTCACGAGTAGCTGGCTTACCCGGGTTGAAGTCAGCATCATCAAAAATATCTAGTAATCCGTAGTCATCTAGAATGGAAATCTCTTTTCCAGCCCAGTGTTTTTCAATATCATTGTAGTAAGTATAGCCTTCAAATTCGTCTAAAGTAAGACCTGCAGCTCGGAAAATCATTACCGCTAATTGAGCACGGGTAATATTTCCGTTCGGATTGAACTTCGTCGCTGATTGCCCATTAATGATCCCTAGCTCATAAAGAAATTGGATATGCCCTTCAGCCCAGTGGTTTAACGTGTCATGGAAGTATCCTCCGTCACGTTCAAGTTCTACCCCTCTGCTAAATACATCTAAAAAGATTGCTTCATCCTCCGCAGATAAAGTCTCCCACTTCTTTAAGTATTTGATTTCCTTCTTTGAACCATTTCCTTGTTTCGTAATCCGTATTTCAATACTATCACCAAAGTTAGCGCGAATTTGTTTCTCGCTCGCCAGGAATTCCTCTTTTCCTTCTGTATAAAGATTATCCCCATTCTTGTAGCTTTCAAGTATTGCATCTACACTCACCTTTAAGATGAATTGATTTGCCGTAACGGCTGTTACTTCATAGCCTGGCTTCTCGTAAAAGAATTCCGATAAATTAAACAGCTTATACTGATCCTCAAATGATGCCGGATTCATTTGTGCTACCGTTTCTACAGCTACTACTGGCGTTGTAAATGTCTCTTCCTTTGCCGATGCAGCCCCGCTAAATGATGCAAATAGAATCGCTGTAGCAAGTGATGCTGTATATATTCTCTTCTTTACCATTGAACTTCCCCTTTTCTTTCATTGATTTTTCCCTTACCCTAAAAACTTCTTTCTTCTTACAGCCTCTTCGGTCTGATCACCCTCAGGTTATTTTTTCATGGAACTCATTGCCGCGGCCTTGTCTTTTACGGCTTAGCCTTTACGATATATTATTGAAAGCCCCACTATATAACTGCTAATTAGAAAATCCTCCTCCATATGAATTGTAGAGGGGGATAATTTCTGCCTCATATAAATGTAAATATTATACATAGATAAAACAACAGCTAAAATTACCATTTTGTGCATAAGTCGATAGATATAACTTTTAGATGTAATGGTCTTTTTGAGAAAATTACATTTTGCCTGCTGCAAGAACCGCTAACCCCTGCTGCCAAAAGGGATTAGCAAAAAAGAAAGGATAGAGAAAAGTAAAAATTGAAAAATAGGATCAGCTTATTAAAATCAGAAAACTATTATTCGAGCAATAACACTATCATTCATTGCTGTTATTCAAATGAATAAATCCTGGTTTTTCCAGTCCTTTGGTTTGATATTTTTATCCATCCATTCTTTTTCAGGCGCTTCATATAAAACGCTTGCCATCAGACGATCTCCCCGCCAGGAAGCCGCTTTAGAACGAATCATTTCATCAAGCAGAACCTGGATAAAATCCTCCGGGTGAATTTGAAAGGCGTGGCACGCAAAGTCCTTAAACCAGCCGCATGTCAGCAGATAGTCGTTTACTTCTTCTTTCGCTAATCCGTTTTTTATAATTAATGTAAAAGAAAAAATCCGCTTACACGCATGCCAGGAAACTTTCTCCGGGTTATGAAGCCATTTTTCCAGCCTCTTCCTAGCTGCATCGACAGCAGCTAATGGATTAGCTATTTGTGGTCCGTGTCCTGGATAGGCTTTCTTTAACGGGAGTTTAGCTAATCTGTCCAGACTCTCCATTGACCGATAGATAGCACCTGCTCCTTCTCTAAAGAGGTTTAACCATCCAATATCATTGTGGTGAAATAAGTCACCGCAAATTAGTACTCCTTGATTCGGTTCGTATAAAGAGATATGCCCCAATGTATGACCAGGTGTATGAAGGACCTGGAGTACTCCTCCGTCTATAACAATTTCCTCAAAATCTGATAGCTTTCTATCTACCCGATAAGGTTCTACGGGCTGATCCAGCCATTCGGCACTGCAAGCTTCTGCATCGCACGTATTGATTAAATCTGCCTCCCATTTGTGCGCGGCAATCGGTATATTATAATTTTTCTGGAGATGAAAATTGCCTCCTACATGGTCACTATGATGATGAGTGTTTATAATAAGATGCAATTTCTCTGGTGAAATATCCGCCTGCCTTAACAATTGCTCTGTCTGTTTTATATCACTGCCAAAACCCGTGTCGATAAGAACTGGCTGATGCCCCTTTACTAAAACCATATTGGCACTTGGAAACTTTCTTTCAAAGAAAATAACGCTTGATTTCCCCATATCCTATTCCCCCTGAAAATGATAGAATATCACCACCGCTGATCATCCGCCTGCCTTCTACCGGATAATGCCTGAAAAGCTTCCATTCAACACTTCCTTTCCATGCTGGTTTTTGCATATAAACCCTGCTGTTATAGCCGCTCTGCCGTTTTCCTGTTTCTCATACTGTTCAATTTCCACATTACAAATAATCGTATCTCCCGTAAAGACGGGCCGTAAAAACTCGAAGTCCATCTTCCGGGCCAGCACATTCAGATCGCCTCCTATCTTTGTAGGCAGGGTGGCCGTCAACAGCCCCTGAATGACAAGTCTTCCTTGCTCATCCGGTGTAATGTGATGAATTCCCTCATCCCCTGAAATCTTCGTAAATAAATCTACATCTTCTTTAGTAAACGTCCTTGCAAACGTGATTATTTCCCCTACATTTAACGTCATGTAAATCCCCCTTATTACAAGAAAATCAAAATAGACTGAATTTTCAGAAATCATATATTCTATTATAGCATTTTATTAAATGAAAGAATTTTTCAGTAATAAAAAACTGAACTCTGAATAGTTCTGTTTGTAAACAAACCTACTATTCAAAATTCAGTTTAATGGGATTAGGCAGGGCTTTTAAACCTGTTTTACCTTATTCATACTTGGCTGAAGCATATAAGATATCAGCAAATAATTTCCACGAAGGCTGCCCAGGTACCGGCTGATTCAAACTCATAAAATAGCCTTCCATATCAGTAGCCCATGACTCCATAGCTGCTAAATAATCTTCAAACGTAATGTTTTACCAGTTGACTTTATTCATATTCAAATCTTTTCTCAAAAGGGAAATAAATTTTTTTAAATCTTCACGGCTCTCTATATCAGCTATTTTTTCATACAATTCCATACAAAACATCCCCCATATCTTACGAAGAAAACATTTATCCTTCACTAAATCACCATAATAAAACTGCCGCTTATCTGCGTATATTATGAATTATCTTCCCTATCCCTGTACTCTAAAATATCCCCAGGCTGGCATTCTAATGCCCTGCAAATTGCCTCTAACGTTGAAAAACGGATTGCTTTTGCTTTTCCGTTTTTCAATATAGAAAGGTTAGCCATTGTGATGCCAACCTTCTCTGTAAGTTCCGTTACACTCATTTTTCTTTTAGCCAGCATTACATCAATGTTAATTATAATAGCCACTATTTTCACCTCAGACCGTTAAATCATTTTCTGATTTTATATCGATGGCATTTTTCAATAGCTTTTGAAGAACAGCTGCAAAGACTGCCACCACCATACAACCAAAAATAATGATCATTCCAATTAATATAATACCTGGTGCGTCATCATTCTCTCCCATAAGAAATATGAGCGGCATAAATACTACATATAAAGCACCGATAGTGATGGCACAGTATTTGATATTTTTTAATGCTGTTATCGACAGCTCCGAAAACGCTTGATTTTTGTCAATATAGCTTAAAAGTTTTAAAGTCTGATACAATGCACCGAAATATACGATCGCTGTTACATACAGCCCGATTAAAAAGGGATATTGCAAATAATCAAAATCCGGGTTTAGCTCAGCAAAAAATTCAGCGATTTCCGGCAATATAAATATACACAAGGCAAGGACAGGCAGCCCCATAAGAATCACAACAAATTTTAAAAAGAATGTTTCCCTTTTCACAAAAGGCACCTCACTTATTTAATATCAATTTGAATGTATCATTAAATTTATCGTTTTTCAATAAATATTTATTCTTTTATAAAAAACTTTTTCTGTAAATATGTTTTAACTCAATATAAAAAAGCATTTCTGATTACAAAGAAATGCTTTATAAAAATTCAAATATTTATATTCGCAGGTAAGTGTCTAACTACAAAGGCGGATTACCTTACGGATTGATATTCCTTCTTTTATGCAATGAATGAAATTATTTTTATCACTCTCAATGCTTATTTTTTTAAAAGATTAGCAGACCGCTTTCCCCGCTTTAGACATTGGTACTGAAACACCTTTTATAGTTACTTATACTAAAATGGATGGGCTGATCTTCTTTCCTATAGGTCTTCTGCCAACTACCGCTGGAATAATTAGCGGAGTAGCATCTAACGGATTAGCGATTACTTCACAATCCATCTCAAACACATCAAACAACAGCTGCTTTGTCATAATATCTTCCGGTGCTCCTTGGGCATATACTTCTCCGCCCTTTAATACAATTAAATGCTCCGCATAACGCACCGCCATATTAATATCATGTAATACTAAAATAAATGTTTTTTGCTGCTCTTGATTTAATTTATACACTAAATCAAGCACCTCGATTTGATGGGTCATATCTAAATATGTTGTAACCTCATCCAGTAAAATAATATCCGTATTTTGAGCCAGGCACATAGCTACCCATACACGCTGCCGCTGTCCCCCTGATAATGAATCAACATTTCTGTCCTTTAGATCCCATACATTCGCTAAATGCAAAGCTCGTTCTACAATCTCTGTATCTTCTTTCGTCCATGAAGAAAATAATGAATGATGCGGAAAGCGCCCTTGCTTGACTAGGTCGAACACCGTAATGCCCTCAGGTGTAATCGGAGATTGAGGTAATATGCCAAGTTGCTTTGCTAACACCTTCGTTGGAATCTTATGCACGTCTTCTTGGTCAATATAAATTCCTCCTGCTGTCAGCTTTAATAATCGTGCAATCGCTTTTAGTAATGTTGATTTGCCGCAGCCATTTGGACCAAGAAAAATAGTCACTTTTCCTAAAGGAATAGATAGCTGTAAGTCATCAAAAATCTTATGCTCATCATATTGAATTTTGACATGGTCTACTTTTATATCGCGCATAAAATTTACCTCATTTTTTAAGTATTTACAGAACTTATTTTATATTATAATATTACTAACTGTAAAGGATAATGAGAATCATTATCATTTTTATAAACCACTATTTGGAGGGACTTAAGTTGAAAAAAGGATTGTATATGTTTCTATGTGCTTTAGTAGTATTGGTGTTAGCGGCGTGTGGAAACACTGAAGATGATACAAGTAAAAATAAAAAAGAAAATACAGACAGTGAAGCCATTACTGTTTCAGGTGTGAATGGTGAAGTCACTTTACCTCAAGCTGCTAAAAAAGTCGTGGTACTAGAGTACACATATGCTGAGGACATGCTTGCTTTAGGTATGCAGCCAGCAGGCGTAGCCGATATAGAAGGCTTTAATAAATGGGTAAGCATTGATGAAAAGCTTGATAATAATGTAGTAGATGTTGGTACACGTAATGAACCTAACTTAGAGCAAATTGCCTCTTTACAACCCGATCTAATTATTGGCATCTCATTCCGTCATGAAGGCATTTTAGCAGATTTAGAAAAAATTGCACCAACTCTATTGTTTAACCCTTATCCAACTGAAGAACAGAACCTTTCACAGTATGATGAAATGTTCCAAACACTTGATGTGATTGCTGAGGCCACGGGAACTGAGACAACAGCTGAACAATTAAAAGCAGATGTCGATACAAAAATTGAAGAAGTAGCATCAGCTGTTTCTACTGCAGAGCTGGCAACAAAAGAATTTTCGCTTGTTCAAGCATTTACTGGTGCAGAAGCACCTGAGTTCCGTGTGTTTACAAAAAACAGTATGGCATCAGAGCTTTTAGAGAAAATAGGCTTAACAAATGCTTATGAAGCACCCCAATTTGAAGCATATGGCTACTCTACGCTAAACATAGAGGGATTAACAAATCTTGAAGATGCAAATTTCATTTATGTCATCCAAGAGGATGATCCTCTCCTGCAAACATTAGATACAAACCAAGTTTGGCAGGGACTCAGCTTTGTAAAAAATGACCAATTGTATTCTTTAGGTGGAGATGCTTGGTTATTCGGTGGTCCCCTTTCAGCTTTAACTGTATTAGATCGTTTAGCTGGCTCTTTTAGCAAGTAAGGGCACAGGTTATGAAAAAAGCGAGTTATTTTATTCTTTCTATAATGATTTTGCTGGTACTATCAGTTATTCACCTTATTCAAGGGCAGGCTGATTACACCGTTTCACAGCTTCTAACAGAGATCTGGACTCCCGGTCGTATACAGGATGTGGTGTTGACGCTGCGGCTGCCGCGTCTCGTTATAGGGATTATTGGAGGCATGGCGCTTGCAGTTGCAGGGGCCATGCTTCAAACACTTACAAGAAATCCACTTGCCTCCGCAAGTACGCTCGGTATCAATGCCGGTGCCTTTTTCTTTATTGTGCTATCTGCTGTATTCTTCCCATCTCTATTAAGCGAGTTTCGCCTTGGCATCGCCTTATGTGGAGCTATTCTTTCTGCTCTGATGATTCTATTATTAGCTGGCAGACAAATGGAGCCTGTTCGCGTAGCGTTAACTGGCATGATTATCACCTTGTTCTTTTCTTCCTTAACCGGTACCCTTCAGCTTCTCTATGAGAATGAAACAGGCGGCTTATTTTTATGGGGGTCAGGTACACTTGTTCAGCTCGATTGGTTTGGTGTGCAATTTGCTTGGCCAGTCATTACGATATTTTTGATTATTGCGCTGCTTTTAGCAAAACAGTTAGATTTATTCCAGCTAGGTGAGGATTTGGCCACATCTTTAGGACAAAATGTGCCGCTTATGAAATTATTCTCATGGATAGTGGCAATTGTATTAGCCAGTACTGTCGTTAGTGTCGTAGGGCCGATTGGTTTTATTGGATTAATGGCTCCCCATTTAGTGAAGCTTTTAGGCGTGAAAAAACATGGCCTTTTGTTCACCTTTTCCATGGTTTGGGGCGCTATTTTACTTGTAGGAGCCGATGTTGCAGGACGTTTTATTAGTCCTCATTCTGAAATTCCGGTCGGCGCATTAACTGCTTTAGTCGGCGCTCCATGCTTATTGTATTTAGCATGGAAAAAGGCACAATTCATGTCAAATGGACAATCAAAGCTGGGTAACACTGCAGCTCCCATCAAACTTTCCTTTAGCTTATTAGCTGTAGGTGTTCTCTTCATTGCTTTGTCATTCATGGCTATTGCTTATAATGGAGATACATGGATATTGGATTGGTCTTCCTTTGTCATCACTGAATTCCGTATACCTCGTGTATTAACAGCTGCGTTGGTCGGTGTGTTGCTTGCTATCAGCGGTCTATTATTACAGGGAATATTACGTAACCCGTTAGCAGATACAAGTGTAATTGGTTTAACTTCTCTTGGCGGAGCAGGAGGGATGATTTTTCTTGTAGCTCTTCCGTCTGTAAGCCTTGCCCTTTTACCAATCGGGATCGCAATGGGGACAATTTTTGCCTTCGGTGTTATCTACTTAATGGCAAGAAGAACCAAGTTCAACCCTGTCCTTGTTGCGTTGATTGGTATCGGTCTATCTGCATTTGGCTCATCAATTATTCAAGTACTAACCATTAAAGCTAAGCTTACCGTGACTAATGCACTCGTTTTTTTATCCGGGTCTACGTACGCAACAAATTGGTCAGATTTCAAGCTAGTACTTCTTGTAGTCATCCTGGTAGCCGCCCCTTCTATATTGCTTAGTCGTTATATAGATATGCTGCAATTTGGAGAAGATACGGCTCAAAGTATGGGTGTGAATTTATCAAAGATTCGAATCATTACATTACTATTTGTAGTAATCTTAACTACATTTACGATTACGGTTGTTGGGGTCATCGGTTTTATTGGCCTTGTCGCACCGCATATTGCCCGACGCATCGTTGGTAATAAAACAAGAGCCGTATGGCTATTAGCAAGTATGATAGGTGCCTTTTTACTTGTCCTTGCTGATTTTATAGGAAGAACAATCATCATGCCGAGTGAAGTACCAAGCGGGCTTGTCGTTTCTCTTATCGGCGCTCCTTATTTACTGTACTTAATGTATAAGATGAAGTATTAAAGTTTACGGGGTACTTATTATAAATAATTCGTTATACTGATAAATACTTGTTATCAGTTGTACCATAAGGAAGACATTTTCTCTAGAATCGGTTGTTATAACCTATTTCTATCAAAGAAAAGTCTTCCTTTTTCATGGGAAATTTTAATTGATTAAATATATTTATATCCTTCTCAAGAAACTTATCTCTTGCCAATATAAAAGTACTTTTCTAAATGAATTTCTTACTTTTAAAAAAGTAAATCTTCCTCAACATAGGATAATAGATATAACTTTCAATCTTTTTATACTAGCAATAAAACATTATTAACATTTCCATATTTTTCACTATATTCTTTTTGATATAAATAGAGTAATATCTTCCTGTACAAGATATTTCGATGAAGAGAGGTTACATGATTGAAGGCAGTTCGTATTTTATTGGCTTTACTTTTGACGTTTGGACTTTTGGCAGCAACACCTGCTTTAGCAGCAGAAAAAACAATGGATGATTATTTTATTGATGATGTGAGCTATAATCACGGAGCATATGAAGAGCTAGAACGCTTCTTATATGCTGATATTATAGATGGCTATAAAGAAATAGCGATTTATGAGGAAGATGGAGAAGAATATGAATATACATCCGTTCTTTTAAAACCAGAAAACAGTATCACGCGTGCCCAATTTACAAAAATTTTAGTTAACGCGATGAATTTAACATCTGGAGAGATCCAAAAATCATTCCCTGATGTAAAACCTTCACATTGGTATTATGAGTATGTACAAATTGCCAGCAGCAGAGGGATTATTACTGGGAAAGTAGATGGCACATTTAAACCGAATGATAAAATCACTCGTGCCCAAATGGCTGTTATGATTTATCGTGCATTCAATCCTACTGTAGATTTTTCAGCACAAGGAAAAACGTTCAAGGATGTAACACAGCGTAACTTTGCTTATGAAGCTGTTGTTAAAACGGCAGGTGCCGGCATCATCAAAGGGTATGGAGATACTTTCAAACCGAATGATTTTGCGAAACGTTCTCAAGCTGTATTGATGATTGACCGTGCATTACATCAAGAGCCTGGTACTGCTGAAGATGAAACGGCAGTCATTCAAACGGTGAACCATAACGTCACAGAAGAGTTCCTATACTCTGAGCAGCAAAACACTGAAGCGCTAGAAGCCCTTTACCATGATACAACAATGGGTTACTATCTAGCTTACTCACTTGATAACCTTAGTCTATTAACTGATCCTGAGTATAGTGATGAATCCGTTACGATGAAAAAAATAGGTGAGCATTCAAGCAGTATCGTTTCTTTAAATAAACGTTTTGCAGAAGTGAAAGTAGACAATCTGAAGGTACAAGTTGCCATGAATGAACCGGATATGAATTTTGAAATGACAATTGATTTATCGGGAACTGCCTATCTAAAGAAAACAGAAGGCGGAACGTGGAAAATTTATAATATTGTCTATGATGAAGATGACTATGAAAGTATGTTAGATACAGCTATGGCTGATTATTAACTAAAAAATTCCGATCTCTCGAGAGATCGGAATTTTTTTAGGTTTTATATATTTAAAAAAGCTGCAATATAAAGAGCCGTAGTGATTACTAGTAAGCTGTCTATACTGTTTGCACTCTTTTCTTGAATATTTGAACATTATTTCTTCCCATATTTTTTGCAGCATAAAGGGCATGATCGGCCTCTCTGATTGCAATTTTCATTGCTTCTTTTTGCTTAGGCTGTGTAAGTTCAATCTGCGAAATTCCAAAGCTGGATGTAACGTAAATCGTTTTACCATCAAGATTTGCCACATTTTTCGAAATTCTCTCCCTAATTGTATTGGCTATTTCAAAAGCTTCCTTCATATCCTTCCCTAGCAAAAGAATGACAAATTCTTCCCCGCCATACCGCCCAATTATATCTTGCGGATCCAAACTGTTCCTAGCCAAACTAGCGACATTAGTCAGCACGATATCCCCTGCTTCATGTCCGTATGTATCATTAATATGCTTAAAATGATCGATATCAAACATAATCAAAGAAGCATGTCCTTCTTGTTCCAAGATAGCGGCTAATTTATTTACCGATTGCTCCATAAAGTGCGTTCTATTGTAAATTTGCGTTAACCCATCATAACTAGCAAGCTGATAAAGCCTCTTCTGCATTTCTACTTTTTCCGTTATATTAACAAACGTAATAATAGTACCTACATTGCTGCTGTTTCTTCCTAAAACTGGCGAAAAACGAACTTGGTAATATATATGAAGAGAGTTTTCCACACGTTCATAGTCACTTTCCTCCCCGTGACGAATTATCTCGGCAAGTTCTTTCTCTTCACCTAGGATATCTTCTATTTGCTTGCCTATGGAAAACGAGTTTAACATTGGCATCACCTGTAGAATCGCCTTATTGTAATCGACGATAGCCCCCTGCTGATTTAAGACAACAATTCCTTCAAGCATACTTTCAAATACATTTTCCCTTGCGATTGGCACTACATTAAACATTTGAAATGAAAATAGCGCCACTCCGTGAAGAATGAAGGCTGCACTCATAGAAACCGGACCTAGATCAATTCCATAAGGACTTAGATTGTTTAAATAAAAGTGACTGGCAATAATAGGTACAAGTAACCCTGCAACCATCATTAAGATTTGCAGTTTAAACCGAAATAATGATTTATTTAACTGCAGCAGTAAAATCATTATACTTATCGAAAAACATAAAAAAAGATAAAGAGAATGAACGTAAAAAAAGGGTCCATATTCAAAGTCTACAATCGGAAAAGGGGTATCTTTTCGGAGTTCAACAGTTAAATAATAGAGATGATGAAGCTCATTCGTATGGTGAGTAAATACGGTGATCATTGGAATACCAAACAAAACATATAAAAATGGCTTTCTTATTTTATGCCCTGCATACTCGAAGCACATTAATAAAATAAAGGCTGGCAGAAAAGGCATCACCAAATACTCGATTCCTAACCAAAATTTAATCTCCTTCAATGTATTACTTGTTAATTCCAAAGCATAAGAAAAAGAAAAGACAGCCGAGAACAACGTAACAATCATATACTGGCTGGCACCTGGAGCATTTGTTAGTTTTACATATGAAAAAAGGCACAAAATGAGGCTTAATACCCCGGCAACGACAATCATTAGAACATATACAAGCAACTCTTCAGCCATAGATTTCTCCAATATTAATAAAAGCAATTTTCTACTATTATATAATTCTTTTTGAAGTAATGACTAGTATGCAATACTCGGTATTCTCTCTTAGGGCATGCCAAGGCTTATCGGTTTAACCAGGTCATCTTCTAATGTCTACTATCCAACAATAAAAAGCGGTATGAAATGATCAGTTCATACCGCTACTAAGCCTTAGTATCTATTTCTTTCCACCCCGAAAGGCAATTTTCCAAACTACAAAATTCAGGATGGCCAGCACCACCAAGTAAATAATCGAACCATACGTGATTTTTGAAGCCATGAAATAATGAATACCGGCCATTATAGCAGCAATTATCATGAAGATGAATATTTTCCAGCTCTGCGCATCCCCGATTTCATTATTCGGCTTGGTAAAGGGAACGTTACTTCCAAAGCCTATATAGCAAATGATTGTGTACAAGCAGCTGGCAAATAAAACAACAGCTAAATCGGGTAGGATTCTTGTTCCATACATAAAGTAAAAGACAATGCTTAAAACGACATAGAGAGGAATATATAACTTGAGTAAAAAGGCTTTTAAACTTCCTTTTTTTAAATCTGTATAATCTGTGAGGGGGAATACTTGATAGATCCAAGCCGCTTTATACTTCGCTGAATGACTAAGCATTAACACAGCAGTCGGAATAATCAGCATGCTGAAATAAATATTTATATACCCCATGCTCACGGAAAAATCTATTTTATCTATTCTCATACTATTAAAAATAAAAATAAAAGGTGCGATAAAGGCAAATCCTAAAGAAGGGTAGACCTTCAATTTAAAATCCCGCTCTTGCTTCATCATAAGAGAAGAGAAACGGTAAAAGGCTCTTTCCTCGCTTGTTCGGCAAATTAAGCTCAATAGCATTTCCTTCAGATGAGACCGTTTTTCCCGCTTTGACTTACTTGTGCTTAGCAGCTTTTGCAGGTTGCGTTCAAAGGTCGGAATCAGTTTTATATAAAGCCATATAGAGATAATAGGCATGGTAATAGCAAGCATGCTGAAGATGATAGTGAATAAGGCCCCGTCTCCATTTAGCAGCAGTTCATACGGAGCAGCAAACCACATGGGAATAAGAAATATACTCCACCAATGAAGCTCCACTGCCATAGTGAAATCAACTAATTCAAAAGAGCGGATCAAGACTTGATAGCCGACCATTAAAAATAATGACAACCCTATCTGCACATAATTGATTGCATCTTTTAGCTTTTCTCCATCAAAAAAACGCAGAATAGCGATATATAGCAGTGCTGTAAGAACAACGATGAAAATATTGATCAATATTAATTCAACAATTGTTATAAGGAAGAACAAAATCCCTTGTCTAAACAGCCCGACAACAAGCGGAATAGCCGTTAACGCAATCGTTAAATAAGTTAAATAAATAAGAATATGCATGAACTTCGCTGCATTCACTGTTCTTGGATCAATTGGTTTCGTTGAAAGAATACTTTTATCTCTTACATCTAATAAGACAGTAGAAAAATCAGAAATCATCGTTGTCATAATCATAAAAATAAGAACCGCATACGTAATACTAATTTGGAACAGATAGTTTTCACCAAATCCCATAAAAGGAATAAATATAAGACTAATCAACACGTAAAACCATAAAGACTTAATATAGCCGTACTTTTGATCTTCATTTTTCTTTCCTGCTGACTGGTTATAAAAAGTAGGGACCCTGTGCTCATCCATTGTCAGCTTGACCTGAAGAATTTTCCTCATGAGTCCATAATCGATGCCTATTTTATTATAAAGAAACCGACTCTTATCCAGCAGCTGTAGTATTTTAAAATCTTCCATCATTACACCTCTTGAACAACAGCGACAAACTGTTCACCGATTTCCTTGTAATTATGGAAGTCTGTCAATTGGTTGAAAATGGCCTCCAATGTTCCCCCTGTGCTGGCTGCCTGCAGCTGTTCAAACGTTCCGTCCGCTGCTACCTTCCCGTCGTGCAATAAAATAATACGGCTGCTGATTTTCTCCACAACATCCATAAGGTGAGAGGAATAAAAGATTGTCTTCCCCTGCGCAGCGAGCTGTGCCAATATCTCTTTAAAAATCATGACACTGTTTGCGTCTAAACCATTAATCGGTTCATCTAAAAACAAAATGTCCGGATTATGTAAAAGGCTAGAGATAATTAACAGCTTTTGGCGCATCCCTTTCGAATAGGAAGAAATCCGCGCATGATATGCTTCCCCTACACCAAACAGTTCCATTAAGGCTTGCGATTTATTTGCAGCTATATCCAGATTTAGACCGTAAAGCTGTCCGATAAAAGTTAAATATTCGTAGCCGGTAAGGTTATCATATACATCTGCTATTTCCGGTACGTAGCCAATTCTTCGTTTATATTCAATGCTGTCCTGCTCAATATTCTCTCCGAATAGCCTCACCTCTCCGCCATAATCACCTTCCATTCCTAAAATGATTTTGATTGTTGTACTTTTACCAGCACCATTCGGTCCGATATAGCCGATGATTTCTCCCCGTGTAACACTTAGGTTAACGCCTTTTAATATTTCCTTATTCCCATAGCTTTTCGTCAAATTCGCAATCATTAACACTTCCTGCTCATTCATGTTAGCTCCCCCCTAAGTTCCTATCTATCTCTTATACGTATAGAAAATATAAACGTTCCAATTTTAACATAAATAACCAGTACTATTTTTCTTATGAAGAAATCTAGCAATCACTTTCTAAAAGTGCCTTTCTCTCTATTAATGCTTCTCTTATTTTCTAATAAAAATAGCCAGCTCATGACGAACTGGCTCTAGGTTTTTCTTATTGATAAAACGGTTCTACTTCATACCCGTTTTTCTCTAAATGATAGCGAATATTTTTATCGACTGTGAAGTGGCCCGCACCAACGACTACAAAGTACGTTCCTTCTTCCTCTTCAAGCACATTCATGATTTTCTTTGCCATTTGTTCATCGCGTTCACCAAATAACATTTGATTGAACTCTGACAGATCCCCTGCCTGCGATACGTAGCTTTTTGTAAATGCTTCTGCCTCGCCCTGCTTCCAGCTTGTAAACCATTCCTGCATAATGTCATGTTCATTTTCTTCAGAAGGCTGAAGAATGCTATCTAATACATCAACTAAAGACTGCTCCTGTGCTTCTGGTGATAATGCTTCAAACATATCAACCTGTGCTTTTGTTCCCTCTAATTCAATTACGGGCTTTTCTTGAAGCAAAGCATTTACCAAGAAGTAGTTATCAATGCCAAGCATCGCCATTTCTTCTGGTGCCATCTCAAAAGAACCTTCCATTCCCATTAACGATAACGTGCTCGACAACATCCAAGGCTTTTGCAGCTCCAGCTGTTCCATCGGCAGTTCATACAGCTTTGCTACTTGTTCCAGCTTTGCATATGTTTCCGGCGCAACCGCATCTTTCACCGTTAAGCCATCTTTATACATTGCCTTTTCTGTATAGTATTCAAGCCCTTCCGTATCCAGAACATTTGCCTCCACTAACAGTGCATCCGACTCGTCGAACGCTGCCACAAGTTTTTCATTGAACGGATATAAATCAGGCGTCCCTACGTGAATGGAACCGAGTAAATACACTTGTGTATCTTCATCTTCCACTACCCAGGCCAGCCCCTTCGCCCCTTGCTGTGCAAGCTCATATGTATCTTTAACGAATCGAACAGCCAGTAAAACAGCTTGTTGCGTCGTAGCCTTTTTCTCTAACTGCAATCCGTTTGAAGACCCTTGTAATATGTTGCGCTCTTGCATATATTTGACGGCATCTGAACCAACCGGTAAATCATATTGTGCCACAATATTATAAAGGCGCTTTACAATATCGCCGCGTGTGTTGTCGTTTTTCACACTCACAGGCTTATACTGCTTATTTTTCGCCAAGCCTAGTGAAGCAATTTTCTTTTCTGTTAATACCAGTAGCTCGTTCACTTTCTCAACTGGGATTTCATTTTTGAATCCATCATAATACCATTCCACTGGGTAGATTCCATATTTTTCACCCTCGTTTAATGTTCCAATAGCCCATTCGCTAATTGAAGGTGTTAATTGCGATGGCTCTTCTGCCCGGATTGCTGGAGCAATGGTTGTCAGCATTAGTGTTGTACCAAGCAGTACAGCACCTGTACGTTTCCATATGTTTTTCATTCTGCACTCTCCTTCTTGTATTTCGATTTGAAGCTTATTATTTTACCGATTACGCTTTTTCTTCTCACACCTCTTTGTTTGGGAAACAAGGAGGATACAGTTATCAGTCATCATTAAAAGGTAAAATATAACTCAAAAAGTATAACATATCCAATTGGTAATATGTATCGTATTGCCAAAAATTACTGGTTGTTGTAACCCGATCTATAAAATATCCAGGCTATTCTTTCACAAAGAAGGCGAAATAGATTATACTGAACTAACTACCATCTTAAAAAGGAGGAATTTTCCATGACTGAAAAGCATCAGCCCGAAGCACCGAAGAAAAAAATGAGCCTGCAGGACGCTGTGAAACAGCAGCTTGAAAACAAAAAGAATAAGTCTTCTGCCGGCAACGGTAAAATGAAAGCAGACCTTTCACCTCAAAAAATGAAAAGCCAGCAAACGAAAAAAACAAGCAATACGCGTAGAAAAATGGGTGTGTAATGGACGGGCAAAATCGAAAGAACATAGTACCAGGTACAACTGTGGATATTGTTTTAAAAAAGGATCAAAGAACAGGCAAGCTGACAAGAGGCGTTGTGAAAGATATCCTTACGAAGTCGGGTACCCATCCCCATGGCATTAAAGTAAGACTGACAGATGGACAGATTGGACGGGTAAAGGAAATTCACGCTGAATAGAGGCAAAAAAGAAGTACCAGCAGCGGTACTTCTTTTACTTTTGCTGATTGCTTGGAAGGAATCAAGATATTCAATTGAAATCCGTAAAAAAATCGGTACGGTGAAGACAGCGTATTTCTAGGAAGGGGCAATTACATATGACAGAACAAAACAACTGGAAACATAACGCATATAAGCGGAAATTCATCGCTTCCTTTAGCGGCGGAAAAGATAGTGTGCTTGCCTTGTATAAGGCAAAGCTAGCCGGTGAAGCTGTCGGGTTGATTGTGATGCTTGAAGAAGAAGGTAAACGCTCCCGCTCTCACGGCATGCCGCCCGAATTGATTCAAGCTCAGGCAAAATCTATTGGGCTTCCTGTCTACACAGCCTCTTCTAGCTGGTCTGACTATGAACAGACATTTATAGGGCTTTTAGAGAAGGCAAAGCTAGCTGGTGCAGAAGTGTTAGTTACAGGCGATTTAGATATGCCTGAGCACGGCTGCTGGCATGAGGAAGTAGCAAAAAAGGCGGGATTACAGCTTTGTATGCCTTTATGGGAAGAGAATCATCATGAGGTTGTTGAAGAGTTTATGAGTTTAGGCTTCACAACAATGATTGTGACTGTTAATTTAACGTTAGGTATGCGAATCGATGACTTAGGAAAAGTATTAACACCCGACTACATAAAAGAGCTGGAAGCACGTGGCATTGACCCTTGTGGTGAAGGCGGCGAGTTTCATACAACGGTCATTGACGGACCGCTCTTTACCTCACCAATTCACGTACAATCTTTGGATATCCTTCAAGATGGCGATTATGCCTTCCTTCCGTTAGTGCTTGAAGATGATTCTAAACAAAAATAAAAATACTACTGAATAGTGAATTATTTAAATATAACTCTCCGGCTGGGTAAAACCTTACTTTAAAAACCTGGCTGAAAAACGTAAAGACAAAGTCAAAAATGACCTTGTCTTTACTCTGACTCTATTTGAGGGTTAGTTCGTCCTTCATACTTCCAACTCATCATTATCATAAAGACCTGCCGTTATTTTTTCTTATGCTTCAATTGTAACTCCCGGCGAAGCTTTACCTGCTCATGAAGATCCTTTTCTTCATCGGTTTCAAGAACAACCTGGGGTACCGGACTCGGCTTCCCGTTTTCGTCTACAGCTACCATCGTTACGAATGACTGCGTCGTTAATGTCCTTTCACCTGTTTTAACCTGGAAAGAAGTGACTCGAACAAACACTGTAATCGATGTTCTGCCTGTATAAACGACGATGCTTTCTAGTTCCAAAACATCACCTACCCGAGCTGGTGATAAAAAATCAACAGAATCTATGGATACTGTGACCGTATTACGACCTGCATGCTTCATAGAAGTGATAGCTGCCACTTCGTCGATATACGCAAGCACTTTGCCGCCAAAAATTGTCCCATGATGATTCGTATCAGGGGGTAAAATCAAATGTGATTGAATCGTCTTAGAATGCTGAACTGTTTTCATAGTTCCTCCTGTTTGCTTCGTATTGTGGCTGGCACTAATTTATTCTTTTTCTCGCTCTGATATTTACCCAAAACATTACTTTCTAATCGTTTAGCTTTCCGAACTTCCAGTCTACCCTCTTTTAATTGTTTTTCATCATACCCCATCAAATGCGGTGACATACATTCTTGCTCTTGCTAAATCCCATAAAAGAAGCATCTTTCTTTGTGAAAGATGCTTCAGACTATTGAAAATTTAAGTTGCACCGATTATGTAATCGTCATACATTTTTTGGATATTTCCTGGCACAGGCATATCTATTTCTCTCAATTTTGCCTGTATGTATTTAAAATGCTCTACGCTCTTTTGTTTATTGTTTTTTTTAATTAAAAAATCTAATAATAAAAGCATATATTGTTCATTGAACTCATCCAGCTCCAGCAGCTTTTGCAGGCAGTTATATTTTAATAAAGAATTACTTGCAGGATGATTGGCAATATACTTTTCCAAAACGTGTAAAACGCTCTGCTTCAAGCGCAGCCTTATTTGAATTGCCCAAGGGTACTCCTCTTCTGCTAGAAAGTCACCTTCATAGCAATTTAATAACCGCTGAATTGATGTTTCATCATGCTCTTCCTGAAGTAATAATTCATTGAGTTCAGTAAAATCGCTATCAATTTCTATATTTAACTGGTAGTGATTATTCATTAACTGTATCGGATCTTTCATACTATTTTCCTTAAGAAGTTTTCTTAATTGATAAATCGTTGTATGTAAGTTACTTGTTGCCTTTTCAAACTCTAGATCCGGCCATAACTCCTCTATTATAACGACATTTAGCATAGGCTTTTTTTGGTGAAGCCATAAATATAAAAAAAGTTCCCTTACCTTTCTTGTACGCCATTTTACCACTTCATGTTGAACATCGAGTAAATAAAAGCTGCCTAATGTATGAGCGTATAAGAGGTTTTCTTTCTTTTGTTTAGGTGCTTTTAATAATATTTTTCGCTGTGCTTTTGCCAAGGCTTTCATGAGCCTTTTTTCATGAACTGGCTTTAATAAATAATCCGTTGCTTCTACTTCAAATGCATCTACCGCAAATTGAGCATGTGCCGTCACGAATATAATCTGTAAGGATGGTCGATTTTTCGATAATTCTTTTGCCACTTGTAAACCGTGCATATCAATCATTTCAAAATCTAAGAAAATTACATCTACCTCTTCTTCTGCAAGAAAGATGAGGGCATCTGCTGCATTCGTAAATGCCCCCTTAATAGAAATTTGAAATTCTGTCAGTCGCTTTAGCATCATACTTAAAACGTCTATAGCCATCTTCTCATCATCAATTATGATTATATTCATGCTCCCCCTCCTCCGGCAATAGTATTAGAACGGTTGTCCCCTTCCCTTCCTTACTATATAAACGCAGACTAGCATTTTTCATCAGTTTGAACTTTTTTAAAGGATTGGTGAATCCAATACGAGAGCTTTCTTCATTTAATAGCTGCTGAAGTTTTTCTTCTGCTATCCCTACGCCGTTATCATGTATTTTGATACGAACGAACTGTCCCTCCCGCTGAACACTTACTTCAATCGTGCCGCCTTCCTGCTTCTTTGAAATACCATGGAAAACAGCATTTTCTACAAATGGCTGTATCGAAAGGGCCGGAATCATGAGCTGTATCGATTCATCAATGTCATACTTAATAGTTAATCGATCAGCAAAACGCATTTTTTCAATATAAAGATATGCCTTTACAAGTTCCATCTCTTCTTCAATGGAGACCATGCTGTTCCGGTAATGAACATTCAGTTTTGCTCGGAAATATGTAGCCAGGCAGTAAAGCGCCTCTCTTGTGTTATCTATATCCGTATAACTCAACCCAATAATTGTATTAAGAGTATTATAGACGAAATGAGGTGTTACCTGTGAATACAGATAATTCATTTCCACTTCAATTGCATCAATTGAAGATTGTTTAACAGCTAGCAAAGATTCAATTCGGATAAACAATTCATCCATCGAAATAGGCTTTTGTAAATAATCATTAGCACCAACTTGCAAAGTTAGCAATAGATCAGAATGCTTCATAATGGCTGTTAGAACAATGATTGGAAGCTCTAGCATATCATAGTGCTTACGTATTCGTTTACATAGCTCATACCCTGACATCCCATTCATCATTAAATCAATTAACATACAATCTACTTGGTTTGTTTTAACATAGTCTACCGCATCAAAGCCATTATCAACAGCAATTACTGTATATCCCTTAAGAGCTAATGCGTCGGCTAAAACCTTGATATTCACATGGTTATCATCCACCACAAGTATTTTCTTATCGTTCCCTTTATAGATTAAAGGTAAATTAAGTTTAAGAACCTCTGTGGATGGATACGGAGCAAGCGTAGCTGATTGCTCATTGATCACTTGTTCCTGCACTGCAAGGGGCATTGTAAATGTAAATGTCGTGCCTTCTCCTACCACACTTTTCACATGAATTTCACCGTTTAATTTCTCGACAATATTTTTAGCAATACTCAAACCTAAACCGAGCCCTTCTTTTTTATATTGATGATTTACTTGATAAAAGGCATTAAAGATACGGTCCAAATCTTGTGTAGGAATACCAGAACCTGTATCTTGAACTTCAATCATCATATGTTGTTGATGGACATATGCCGTCACAATAATTTCCCCATACTTCGTATGTTTTATGGCATTATGCAATAAATTATATAGTACTTGCTTAAAGCGTAATTCATCGGTAAACATAGATGGAAGTTCCAAGTCTACCTCAGCGCTTAAACGTAATTGACTATTCTTTGGCATGACACTCCGAATTTCTTCAACTACTTCGTTGATAACTGCTACTGAAACCTCAACTGGAGAAACCTTTACTTCTCCAGTCATTTGATTGGAGGAAAATAATAAATCCTCCACTAAATAACCTAAACGCTGTGTAACATTATGAATTAATATAACTTGCTCCTGTTGAGGACGCTTCAATGGTCCCTGTGCACCTTCCATTAATGATCTTGCTAGATTTAAAATACCATTAAGGGGAGTTCGTAGTTCATGTGATGTTTTAAGTAAAAATTCATCCTTCATTTCATTATGTTTAATTAATTCATCCGACAATGCTTCGATTTTCATAAAGGCTACATTGGATCGATAGTTTAATAGCGAAGAAAAGCCTAATAGCACAAGTAAAAACAATACGATTTCAGTATAATCAATAGGTATTCCCACTAAAAAGTTAAGAATGAGTAAAATAGTATAACAGCAAATAGCTGAAACAACGATTAAAACGTAGCGAATGCCTTCCAGACGATTCACCATAACCCGAAACAGGATCCACACATTATAGAAAATGATAGGAGCATTAGCCCCAATATAGGCTAAACTTCTATACAATGATTCTTCCTCTGAGGTAGCTCTAAGGTTTTTTGTAATTGGATTATATATACCATAGAAAACAAAAACGATACCAAGCAAAATCATTATTATATAGATAGTTCTTTTTTTATGTAATTGTGGATACATAAAATTGATAAAAAGGGTTAATGACATTAGAGCAATGGGTATTACTCCTAACTGAAAATGAAGTTGCTTCAAAGGCGGAATATCAGGAAATAATAGAAAAAACGTTTTTTGGTTAATAAATGACATGTATAGCCCTAATGCTATTGTAAAGAGACCAAAGAATAGTTCCTCTTTCCGTTTCCGATTTTGCACATATGCAAGAATATAAATTGCTCCTAAAACAATATGTCCGATACTTATTAAGGCATCTACTGACACTTTCCATCGGTAATGTGTCTGGATGACCTCTTTTGTACCAAATTGAATCGGGAAAATAATCCCGGCACGAGATGAATAATAATTGGTAACATGAATAATAATGTCAAGTTCACGATTGATACTTCGAGCAAACACCGTATATTTATCATTATTCTCAGAACCATATTCACTCACAATTGTGCTAGGATTTCCCTTTGCCCCTACCTCTAAACCATTTATAAAAACACGATTGGCTTGGCTGATAGCCCGAATATATAAGCCATACTCCGCATCATTCGACACCTTTACTTTTAGATGGTAAGTCCCCACAGAAAGACCTTCGTCATTCGGCTCAACATACTCATGCCAATCAGACGGAACTTCAATCGTAGTCCTTTTTTTATTATAGATATCTAAATTTTCCCCTGCGGGTATCAAAACATCGGGATAAAAGGACCAATCCCCATCTAGTTTTATCGGTTTATTTAATTTCTCTGAGTTAATACTCACGACACCATCTTTTACTATTCGCGGATTATCGTTTACGAAAAAATGCCAATTCCCTAAGAGAAATACAATAATAAACAGCATGATAATGCTCACGACAATTAATAGATTCTTTTTCATTATCATGTCTCCAAATTTATTTTATTTATATGTATATTTCCATCTTATGTCTTTCTTTTTTTTATATCAACTCCCTTCGAGATACTAACATAGATTCCATGAACAAAATCTGAACAACTGTATTACATGCTCTTTTGGTAACCCATGCTTTTGTCTTCAGCCAACATTTCTTTTTTCACTACTATAAAAACGCCCCATTAAGGTTGGTATATTTCATTCCTTAATGAGGCGATTTCTATTTTAGTTGGCATTCATTCAGCCAACATTTTTATTTTATATAAGACTTATTTCAAGCTATTATTTTAGCTCGGCTAAAATAGGAACATTTTGTGATTTTGTTTTAGACGTAATAATTACATCATTATTTTCAGCCGTAATAGTGTAATTCGAAAATTCATCTGCAAATGCCTCAGCAATAGCTGCAGCAAGAGTTGAATCTGTTGTTTCACTTGATAATGTGATTTCTTTTTCAACTGCTACTCCACCAATAGTAATTGCAATCGTTTGGTTGCGTGTAGTTGCTCCCTCCAACTTTATTGCATCTGATATCTTAAACGACGCAATTTGCTCTGATCCTGGTGATGGGATTAAGCTTGGCTGGATGACCTCCGCTTTATACGTATTTCCCGGATAGCGTATGTTTCTTGTCATTGATGGATCTTTTCCACTTGCTACCTTTTCTGTTACAGTTACAACCGTATAAGGGCTTCCACCAAGTTCTAAAACTGTATCATATTTTTCAATGGCAGTCCCTGTTTCAATTTTCTTCATAACCCCACCACTTACCTGAGCAACATATACGCCATCTAAAGCAAATCCTTCTCCATTTGTAGTAAGGTTTATATCAACAGAAAACTTATAAATTCCTTGTTGTGTTACTGTTATAGGCTCAGCACCATTTTGTCTAGTAGTTACATCAGAAACTTTAAATGCTTCAATGGCACTTGGCACAATTAATTCCACTACACTTTCAACAGTGGCATTGTTTGCAGCATCTACTAAGTTATTAACCTTTACAGTTACTGTATCAGCTGTTGTAATATCATTTTGCAAAGTGACTGTCAGCTTCTTATAATCTTCTGACCAAATTCCCAATTCTTGATTGATTTCTTGATCACCAATAAATAATTCACTGAAAGTTACCGGTTCACTAAATGTCAGCTCAACACTTTCGCCCTTAGTAGCTTTTCCATCAGCATTGCCATCTATTAATGTTGCTGAAGCAATTTCTGGTACTTTATTTTCCTTAATAGTTACTTGGAATTCTTTCGTTTTTGTCATCCCATTATGTGTAAGTGTTGCCGTTAATGTGACAACATCATCTTCATCATCATTGTTGCTTCTAGTAACTGTACCATCAGTATTAACTGTAGCACCATCAACTGTATCAGCAGCCCATGAAACTGCAACACCATCTACCTCAACTGGTAGATTTAAAGCCTCTGTTACTTCTTCTATAGATGGATTATTAGCTTTAATTAAATTTTCATCAATTTTTGACCAAGCACTGTTAATTGCCGATAAAGCTTCAGGATCGTACTCATATGGTGCTTTTCTTTTTCCGGCAGCTGCGGCATCTATATCGAATACAGTAGTATCTGAAACGTTTAAGTTAGAATAATTAACGTTATTTCCGATACCAAATCCATTTGCACTTGGAGCTTTGACACTAATTTCATTTGTGCCATCCATTGTTAAACTAGAGCCATCTCCTAGGAGAATACCATATACTACATCTGTGTAAGTACTTGCTTCCACATTTATGTTACTATCAGTGATATTTACAGTAGCATCTTTGGCAGTTTGAATAGTCCTAGAACCTCCATTTGCACCATTTGATGAGATTGTAGAATTAATAATTTCTATTGAAGCACCTGCTGCATCAGCTCGTATACCATATGCAGAATAAGCAGGATTATCTGCTTTTGCAAACTGAACCGTAATATTTGTATCTTTTATTACTAGTTTTGCATTAGCATTTTTTAATAGAATCCCTGAATATCCATAGCCGCCACTTGCTGGGGCATTAACTATCGCATGATCAAATGTAACATTTGCCGACCCACTTATATAAACCGGACCCCGATCTCCATTTTGCGCCCCTGAATAACCACCTGTTACCGTTAGATTTTTCAGTAAAACTTCATCTTTAGTTGCTGTAACCCCCAATCCAGCATTAAATATCATTTTATCCTTACCGTCTATAATAACGGGGTTAGCTAAAGCTACTTTAGGTACTGTAATAGTATCTGTTACAGAATCATCCACTGTAATTGTTTTTACAAGACCTTTTACTACATGTGAATGGTTAACACTGTTAACTACTTCTGTACCATCTTTTACACGTAATACAGATAAAGTGGTAACATTGAGTGTTTCCCCCTTTGTAAAAGTCACTTTTTCTGTTTTACCATTTTTTGTAACATTTACAGACTTTAGCTTAAATGTTCCTGAGGCAATACTGCCGCTATCTATTAAAATATCTTCCGCTGTATATGAGATGTCTACACCTTCTACTTGTTTCCCGTTACGTGAGAAAGTGATCGAATCTTTAATTTTTCCAGCAGCTTCACTTACAACTGTATTGTTCTCCCAAATGAAATCGCCTGTTAAATCGTTCTGAACAATTTCATAATCATACGGTACATGCTGTAATTTTACTGTCTTTATCTCATTCGCTACGCCGTTCATATCTTTTATAGAATCGGCAATTAAAGTGATATCTGAGTCAAGCTTAAATGCACTCGAAAGATCGTCGCCGACCACTTTTACAGTTAGTTGTGTTTTATCTTCAGACCACATTACCTCAATTGGTCCATTTCCAAATGCATGAGGGTTCCCAAAAAATTGTTGAGCAATATCTTCGGGGTTTCCTGTGTATGCAATCGGTTCACTAAACGTAAATGTGATCGTGTCATTAGCAGATGTATCTCCATCATTATCTAAGTCATTTAGGATCGCACTAACTAAATATGGCTTTTTCGATTCTAAAATGGTTGTTTCAATTGTTGTTTCTTTTATTGAGACACCATTTGTTGCTGTAACATTTAGCGTGAGTTTATCATTCTCATCATCTGCTGCATCTTGCGTTACGCTACCTGTTGAAAGGTCAATGTTTGCGCTATGGTCGCCCACTTTCGTGACGGACTTCCATTCAAAGCTTGTACCATTTGGACCTGATGTAATTAAGTCAAGTGGTGTAGATACCTGCTCCAAACTTGGATTGTCCTTTTTAATCAGTGATGGGAGTAACGCCGTATCAACTGTTAACTTTAATTCTTCTTCTGTTAATGGCTCACCCTTTTCAGCGATGGCTTTTTTCACTGCTGCTGTGACATCTGTGACATTTTCCGGGGTAATTCCCTTAATATCAATGCCTTCAAATAGCTTCACTAAATCAGCTGCATCTGGAGCTGGAGTTGCAGTTACTTTCTCTTGTGCTACCTCAACAGGGCGTTTAATTGTATGTGTCATTTTGCCATAGGCATCCACCGTTACAATGATTTGTGCTTCTTTTAAGGATGGCGCATCTTCTTTTACCGAAATAATGGCTGTACCCGGTCCTTTTGATGTGATGTTAATTTTGCCATCCGTTAATGTAGCTGTGGCAACATTGGGATTACTTGATGCAACTGTTGTACCGATCATGCCTACAGCAAGTGGATCTTTATTATCTGCATCTTCAATATTATTGGCTGTTAGTGTTTGTGATTCAAATGTTTGTTTAGATGCTAAAATAGTTACACTGATTTCCGTTTCTTTTGTTAGATTCCCTTTCGCTGCTGTAACTTTTAAAGTAACTTTATCATTTTCATCATCGGCCTTATCTTGCATTACGCCGCCTGTGGAAAGATCAATGTTTGCGCTATGGTCGCCCACTTTCGTGACGGACTTCCATTCAAAGCTTGTACCATTTGGACCTGATGTAATTAAGTCAAGTGGTGTAGATACCTGCTCCAAACTTGGATTGTCCTTTTTAATCAGTGATGGGAGTAACGCCGTATCAACTGTTAACTTTAATTCTTCTTCTGTTAATGGCTCACCCTTTTCAGCGATGGCTTTTTTCACTGCTGCTGTGACATCTGTGACATTTTCCGGGGTAATTCCCTTAATATCAATGCCTTCAAATAGCTTCACTAAATCAGCTGCATCTGGAGCTGGAGTTGCAGTTACTTTCTCTTGTGCTACCTCAACAGGGCGTTTAATTGTATGTGTCATTTTGCCATAGGCATCCACCGTTACAATGATTTGTGCTTCTTTTAAGGATGGCGCATCTTCTTTTACCGAAATAATGGCTGTACCCGGTCCTTTTGATGTGATGTTAATTTTGCCATCCGTTAATGTAGCTGTGGCAACATTGGGATTACTTGATGCAACTGTTGTACCGATCATGCCTACAGCAAGTGGATCTTTATTATCTGCATCTTCAATATTATTGGCTGTTAGTGTTTGTGATACAAATGGATTGGTAACACCACCAGGATTCCCTCCACCTGTTGATCCACCACCTGTTGAAGGTGGAGTTGTTGGAGGAACTGTTGGCCGATCAACATCCGATATATCCTTTATATTCCCAATACTAGGCTGACCACCATTTGGGAATTTCACAGCCTCTTCTTTTTTTATATTATTAGGCTTAATCAGCGTCCCAATTGTGCTATCATTCGGGACAATTAGCTGACTTCCATATTGTTGCGTTTCTACTACCGGTAAATGTGCCTTATTTTCAAGTGTTACTTTAATTGGCGTTTCGATAGTTAATTCATTTGTTTCTAGTACACCTCTAACAAGTACATCTTGATTACCAATGAAATCTATCGAATTCATTTTGCCGTCAATTTCAATTTCCGACACATTGCTTCCTACTTCAATAGCTGGTGTCGCATGATTTGTAATAATTTTTGTTTTATCACGGTTTACAACGATTTCATTGACATTTGTGTCGGTTAGCTTGATAACCGATTCCTGGTCACGTTTGGCTTCCCCTTCAACAATTAGACGGCCATTCAAATCAAGACCGCTTAGCTCAATGTCCTTTTGATTCCCTTTTTTAATCGTAATATCGCCTGTTATATTTGCATTCACTATCTTGATATAGTCACCAGCAATCGTAATGTTTGCATCAACCGTACCGCCCGCTAAATCTAATGTTAGTTGTTTATCTGCCGCTCCATCATTAAGTAATTCAAGATTACGAATTCCTACAATCTTTGTACCTATTTTGATGAAATCTAAATTGGCTTCATTTAATACGGCTAGATTCCGTTTATGAAGTAACGGCTGTAACTCTTTCTTAATATAATAGACGTTACCATCAAGGGTAATTGTATTTTCACTAATGGATGAAATAACGTTTTCATCTGGCCGGCGGTTTTCCCGGTAATCTGTTTTAATTTCTGAACGAATGGCAAAGGCGGCCATATTAGCCCGGGTTACTGTTGAATTTCCACCATACGTTGTTGCCGTTTGGCCTATTGTAATACCTAAATCAAATAATGTCTGAATATATGGCGCTGCCCAATTGTCTTTCTGCGCATCTGTAAATGGTAGAGTAATGTCAGCTGCCGGCTCCAGACCATATCCATTCACGAGAATTTTCGCCATTTGATTGCGCGTAATAGGTGAACCAGGCTTAAATGTACCATCCTGATATCCATCAATAATGCCTGCTTCCTTTAATGCCGCTATGTATGGGTAGGCCCAGTCACTCTTCGGAACATCCTTAAACGTATGATTAAATGATTTATTAACATCTAACCCTAAATTAAGCGCTAGAATTTTTGAGGCTTGTGCACGTGTTAATAGCCCTGTTGGTTTGAAAGAACCATCTTTATACCCGCTAACAAAGCCACGCTCAAATAATTCATTCACATATTCATAATAGTCAGAAGACGTTTTAACATCTGTAAAAACTTCCTCGGTTGCACTCGCTTTTATCGAGTCTGGTGCTACTACAGCAATTGCACTCGCTGCCATTGCCGTAGCCATCGCTGTTTTAAATATTTTTTCGTAATGTGCTGTGCTTTTTACCATCTATTATTTCCTCCTCTTTTGGGTAATTTAGTAAAATCCTTAGATAGTTTAACAATGTCCACTAAACAAAATCTGAACAAACCTCTATTCACTTGTGTTATATACAACTTTCTTTCATCTATTTACATATAATTTTGGAATATTAAGGTTTTTATAGAAAAATAATATAATTGTTTAGATTTTGTTCAGTATCAAAGATTATAATAAAAAAAGAATTCTAGAGGGGGTGGAATCTATTATTCATGGTATTAAAAAGCAGGAAAGATACATTTGAATGGGGAGAAATCTTCTATAGGAAACTATATCCTGTAGGGGAATGAGGTTCATGTGTATCTACAATGACGACAAGTTAATTGAAAGAAAGAGGGAGCAACCGATTGTTTGCAGCATTCCTTTCTTAACATGCTAAAGGATGCAATCGTCGTCAGCAAACAGCATCAGGTATCTCTCTGGACTTAGAAAAGGAGAGAAACATGAAAAAGTTTAATTTAGCAATCATTACATTGCTACTCGTATTCCAAACCATCATATCGCCGATTTCGGTGTTTGCCGACGTAGCCGAGCCTATATCGACACCTCCAACTGAAACTAGTGAAGATGCTGGAACTACGACTGATTCTGGTGATGAAGGTGAACTTTCACCACCGGCTACATCTGAAGAAGGGACAGGAACTGGTTCTGATGATGGAGATGAATCATCGGCACCATCATCCACAGTCCCTGAAGAAGAAGGAAATGACCCTGTTGATACAGGAGACACAGATAGCTCAACCGACAGTCCAGATGATGGGTCTGATCAAACGGAGTCAACAATAACTCCTGAGGCAGCAGCATTACCTCCTGTCGATTTATCCGATTCGGTACGATTAGATGTATTCGAATTAAAAATTAATGGTAGCGATGTAGTACCCCCGGCATTTGAAACAGAATTAGAGCAAAGTCAGCAAGCACAAGGGAAATTTGTGTTTAAAGCTGATTTACCACCTGACGTGAAAGCGGGGGATTTTTTCACCTATCCACTACCGGCTTCGTTAATTGATTTTAATAATGCATTTAATGGACAAAAAGATTCGACTCCTGTTTCCCCAGCATTTAGTTGGAGTACTGTCGGAAACTTAGTAACGGTCACGATAACGGAAGATCCCTCTCCTGATATTGCCGGCTCTACCGATGTTGGATTTGAAATGAATTTCACATCAGGTTTCAACCTTTATGGCAATAGTTTAGAGCAGGACTTAGAAATTCCGAAAGCTGGTGGCGGAACAGACAATGTGAAGCTTACATTCCTGCCATCTTCCAGCGGTGAGAAGATGGTTTCTAAAGAAAGTAAAGGTGTAACAATCAGTAATGGTGAGCGTATTATTGATTGGGAAGTATGGATTAATAGAGCAGGTAAAAATCTTACAGGCGCAACAGTGCGAGATACACCAGGTGCTGGACATGAAATTGTGCCAGGTTCTGTTACGTTTGAGATGTATGAAGTAGGCTTAAATGGTGTAGCAGCAACAGCTGCAGAAACACAATCATCTTTAAACTTCGAAGATATTACACTCACTGGTAAAAATGCATACAAAATCACGTATCAGACAAAAGTTAATTTACCAATTGCTGAGCAGGAAGGGCAAAAAACCTTCACGAATTCCCTCACATTAATTGACGATCACTATAGTGATTCAGACAGTAAAACGGCAACTACTACGTACGGCAGGGCATTAGAAAAAAGCAAGGACAGCTCAAAAACAAGCAATAACTATGTATCCTCATGGGAAGTCCGCTACAACTATAATCAGGCTGCTATTGACCAAGCAGATGCTTGGATAGAGGATACGCTGCCGACTGGTCATGTTATTGATACATCTACTATTAAGGTATATGAAATGACGGTGAATGATACCGGTGCGGCAACTGGAGCTGGTAACGAAGTTAATGCGGGAAACTATGTTGTTGATGATACAGCGACTGGCTTTAAATTAACGTTTACTAACGATATTACTAAAGCATATCGCATCACATATGATGCAAAGCTGCCGGATGACTTTTACAGTAACTCTTCCGAAACGACAATGACAAACTCTGTGATCAGCGGCACTGTATCAACCGCAAAAACAGCAACACATACACTAACAGAAGGTATCCTAACAAAATCCCGAACAGTGGATACAGATAAAAAAGAGATTACATGGTCAATTACTGTAAAAGCAGACAATGGGACGAGTACTGGAACAGATATTAAAGGTTTAACAATTGCGGATACATTTACAGAAGGATCTTACAATGCGCCGCATAAATTAGTGGATGCAAATAATGACGGTACAATAGATGCTGCTGATATCAATGTAGCGAATATGACAGGGCAGACTATTTCTATTGATGCTAATGGCTTTACGCTTACTGGTGGTGCAGTGGCAAAAGGACAAACAGCGATTATTACCTATAAGACAGCTTATGAAATCCTGCCGGATGGCTCAATCTATGAGCAAGGCTACGGTAATACAGCAGCAGCCAGCTGGACGACTGATAAACCATATTCTATTACGAAAACAGCCCACTATCGACCAGAAAGTAACTCCGTTAATAATGGACGAAAACAAGGGACATACGATTACATTGAACAAGTTTTCAACTGGAATATTAAGGTCAATATTAACAAGCAAAATATTAATAATGCCGTCTTAGAAGATACAATTGGAGAAGGCCATGAAATCGTGCCGGGTACCTTCGAGATAAAAGAATTCACATTAACTACACCAAATGATGATGAAATCGGGACTGAAGGTGCTGTTTTAGATTCTAGTTTGTACACATTAACTATTGCACCAGATAATAAAAGCTTTACTGTTACGTTTGCAGGTGATTTAGGGGCTGCAAACAATAAAGTATATATTGTTAAATATCAAACAAAGGATTCTGACAACATCGTTGGGATTGAATCTACTACGAAAGCTGAGAAGAATAAACCGTATACTAACACGGCAATCTTTACAACAAATGTAGGTGGAAGCCCGAAAGTTTACAATTTACCTGCCACATCTGTGACACCAAGTTATACAAACGAATTAATTACAAAAGGTGCTCCAGGCAGTAATTCCACTACAGAAAGATTAACGTGGACGATGAATATTAATCGTTCACTTTCTACATTAGGTGCTACTAAAGTAAGCGATGTGCCTTCAGAAAATCTTTTATTATTAAAAGACACGATTAAAGTGAAAAAATATACTGTGAATGCGAATACTGGTCCATCTGTTCCAGGTGGGGCATGGGTAAATCCCGCCGATTTAGGATTTACCGTAACGTTCCCAGCAACAGGTGGATTTGAAATCGACTTTGGGGAGTTGAACAAAGAAGGTTATCAAATCCAATATCAAACATTAGTGCTTGGTAAAGCAGGTGACCCTTATAATAACGAAGCTAAAATTGACTTCGATTTTGCAACTGCTGATAATCAAGAAACAGAAGCAAAATATAACGGTAAGTTTAGCTTTAGTGCATCAGATGCAGATTTCTCGTTAACAAAAGGAAATATGAAATTTAATAAGGTTGGCCTAAATACGTTAACGGCTGCTAAACAACCATTAGCAAATGTAGAATTTGAATTAGTCAAAATGGTAAAGGGAACACCTTACATTGTAGCAACAGCAACATCTGACAACGATGGCAATGTACTATTCGAGGACGTTAATTATGCGAACTATCTTGTGAGAGAAAAAGCTGCACCGACAGGCTATGAACTAATGGCAAACTATGCAATTAAGTTAGATGCAACGACTGATACAAAGTTGGATGCCAATACTGCTAAAGTTATTGAACTTGTGAATAATGAACAAGTTGATACAGCAAACGCCTGCCCGAATTTCACATTAACAGTGAAAGACATTGATGGCAATGCAGTCGCTAATACAGCAATTAAATTAGTGGATAGCAACGGTTCCCAAAAATACGCAGGTACGACCAATGCTTCAGGGAAGATATCGGATATTAAACGTCCAGGTGCAAATGGTCCAGGTACATCGGTTCAAGCTGGTGAGTATACAGTGACGGATGCCGGTGGTAACGAATTAGGTACTGTCATCGTGAAATATGGCCAAAATGAATGTCATGGTGAAATTCAGCCAACAAATTCTTGTTCAGTATTTACTATTATTGTGAAGGATGAGGATGAGAAACCTCGTCCAAATGTAACAGTGACGATGAAAAATGCAAGCAATAATGATATTGCTACAGGAAAAACAGACAATGATGGTGTGTTTACGATGACAACACCACCTCCAGCAGGTACGTATAAACTTTACGAAGGTACAATTTTCTTAGGAACGGTAACTGTAACCTACCAAAATGGAAATTGTCATGCTGAAATTATACAGGCACCAACATGCGAATTGTTTACGTTAACTGTGAAGAATGTAGATGGTAAGCCAAATCAAGGCGTGATGGTAGAACTGAAAGACAAGAACAATCCAGATGCTGCTGTTCCACAACCTAATGGTATAACTGATGCAGATGGTAAGGTAACAATTACGAATCTTCCACCAGGTGAATATGAAGTACATGAAAACAATAAGATAATCGGAGAATTCATAGTTGGTACGGACTGTGAAGCAATCGTTCAACCATTACCAGCATGTTCGATATTCACACTAACAGTGAAAGATGAAGATGGTATTTTACCAGAAGGAACAGAAGTAACGATTACAAACACAGACACAGATAGTTCATTTAAGGAAATAGTTGGAGCAAATGGTGAAGTGGCATTCTCATCAACAACGCCTTCAGGAAAGTACGAGGTTAGTATTACAGCATCCGGAAAACTCCTTGGTGAATTTGATGTAACCTATGCTGGTCCATGTGCTGACATAGTTGAAAAACCACGTGCATGCGATATTTTCACAATCGTTGTAAAAGATTCAGACGGCAGCTTGAAAGAAAATACAAAAGTAATCGTCGAAGACAGCAACGGAAATGTTGTGACAACTACTGGTCAGACAGATGCACATGGCGAAATTCATTTACCACAAAACCAAGAACCAGGTATGTACACTGTTTATGAAGTAACAAATAGTGATACAAAAGGTGACAGGATTGGAGAAGTGAAAGTCACTTATACAGCTAACTGTAAAGTTGAAGTTCAGAAAAATGCTTGTCCTATTTATACTTTAACGGTGAATGACAACAACTTAAAACCAGTTGGTGCAAATGTTAAAGTAACGATTCAAGATCAGGATGGAGAAGTCGTGACATCCGGCTTAACAAATACAGAAGGTAAAATTGTATTTGAAGATAAGATGAAGCTTCAGCAAGGACAAAATTATGCAGTATATAACGAAGCAGGTATTAAATTAGGTGATATTACAGTAAGCTATGTGGATAATGTTTGCGGCGCAGTCGTGCAAATTCCATATAATGCCTGCCCAATCTTCGCCCTAACAATCCAAGATATATATGGCACTAATCGTCCTTATGTAGAATTCACGATTAAAGATTTACAAAATAACACGATTGCTGCTGGTAAAACAAACGAACAAGGTATCGGAACAATTCCTTATACGGTTCAACCTGGTACTTATCGTGTGTATGACGGAAATCTATTAATAGCGACAATTATTGTAACGGATGGATGTGCAGCATTAGCTAAACCTTCTTACACAGGTGGAGGCGGTGGATGGACTCCTGATCCGGAGAAACCAGTTGATCCGAACAAACCGACTCCTGATCCAGAGAAACCGGTTGATCCGAACAAACCGACTCCTGATCCGGAAAAGCCAGTTGATCCGAACAACCCAACTCCTGATCCGGAAAAGCCAGTTGATCCGAACAAACCGACTCCTGATCCGGAAAAGCCAGTTGATCCGAACAAACCGACTCCTGATCCGGAAAAGCCAGTTGATCCGAACAAACCGACTCCTGATCCGGAAAAGCCAGTTGATCCGAACAAACCGACTCCTGATCCAGAGAAACCGGTTGATTCGAACAATCCATCAACAGAACCAGAAGTGCCAGGCAATCCAGAGAATCCAACAACGGATTCCAATAATCCAGTAAACCCTGGAAAAACAGAGTCTTCTAAACCATCTGTTAAGGATATCATTGAGCAAGGCAAAAGCTTACCGTCATATAACCCTTCTACAGCAACGAAAGATACGTTAGATGCTTATAAGGATTTCCTGGATAAATTTAATTCCTTAACAAAAGAGGAACAGGCGGAAGTAGCAAAATCTTTAGATATCGATAAAATTAAGGCAGCTGCTAAACAACTAGAATCACAGTTGAACAAAGCTGGTAAACTACCACAGACAGATGGGGCAGATCAAACCGCTCTTACACTGCTTGGTGCAATTCTTGTTCTCGGCGCATGTTATGTATTACGCCGTCGTGAATCATTCAAATAATTACAGCATGAAACCCCAAGATTAAAGCATCTTGGGGTTTCTTCTATTTTAAAAAGTATTGGCAAGCTGTGCTGGGGCATCATCAAATGGATACTGTGCGATAAAGTCCGCTTGAAGCGCAAGCCTTTTTGTACCATTACTAGCACAAGTAATGAGTGTTAGAACAGTTTTATTCGGAATGTCATCGATTATATAGACATCCGTTGCAGCAATGATAGTTTTTGCTGTTAATTTGTATTCATAAATAGTTGTGATATCTGTTATATAAATCGTGTCACCGATCTTTGTATCATACAGCGGGCTAAACAAAATATCTTTTCCCTCAAAATAATGACCAGCTAGGGCATAGTTTCCTTGCCCCATTTTTTGGGTTGGTTTCATAGTACCTGCTCCAGCAGCAAGAGCAGCATCTCCGACCCCTTTGACGATGGGCAGCTGCATATTTACACTTGGGACGGCAATGCTGCCAATGACAGGTATTTTATCTGTCACGGTTTGTGCTTTTAATACTTCTGCAATAGAAAGAGACTGTACAGCATCAAACTCAAAATCTGCATCAGCTTGATTGTTCTTTTCGATATCTTCAGCGCTGTATTCGGTAGTGTTTAACTTGTTACTTAAATGAGCAATGATTGTATTTTGAATCGGGTTAACAAAAATAAGTAAAAGGCCAATAATAAGTACACAAATGATTAAAGCTAGCCTAAATTTATTCATTCCATCTATCACATCCTAGTAGTGAAAATTAGATTCTCTAGTAAATCTGATAATACATTCCGACCAATTGCTATAACGGAGAAGCAACGACTCTCCTTGCCAGCGTTTAATTGGCTCTACCACAACTCCAAACGTTCCCCTGCCCATCATAATCAATAAAAAATATCCTCTACATCCATTCGTACTTTCCTTCATCCCCCATTCTCTTTTCCAGCTTGTACCCCTTCTTAGAATATCGATCAGGCTAATACTTACTTCTCTCATTCGGTTTATTGAATGAGTAAGATTAAATCTTTCTATAGTCTTGTTCCTACATAAAGGAGAAGCTTATTTATCTGAATATGCTTAATTTAATAATACAGAAATAAAGAATGATACGGAATAAGAGCAGCTTTTGTTTTTATTATGCTTTTAAAAGAAAATACTTATCAATCGAATTATATTATAATAAGTTATAAACAGTTATAAATGATATGATCCTATAATGTGTATAGGTAAGACTATGCTTATTTATCTTCTGAACCTACTAGCAGGATGTTATATTTTTTAAAAGGATGGTATTTATGGCTGAATTAAGACTACAAAATATTTATAAAACCTACAATAAAGACATACAAGCAGTAAAAGATTTCAATCTTGATATTAAAGATAAAGAATTTCTTGTTTTGGTTGGGCCTTCAGGCTGCGGTAAATCTACTCTTTTACGTTTAGTAGCCGGCTTAGAGACTCCCTCACAAGGTCTTATTGTAATGGATGGAAAACGCATGAACGAAGTTCCTTCAAAGGATCGCGATGTTGCTTTTGTCTTCCAAAACTACGCTCTTTACCCTCATATGGATGTATACCATAACATGGCATTTGGATTAAAAAGCCGTAAATTCCCGAAGGACGAAATTGATCGTCGTATAAAAGACACTGCACATATGCTGGATATTGAAAACTACCTAGATCGCAAACCCAAGTCGCTTTCAGGCGGGCAGCGCCAACGTGTAGCATTAGGTCGTGCCATTGTTCGAGATGCAAAATTGTTCTTAATGGATGAGCCGCTCTCCAACTTGGATACAAAGCTTCGTACTAAAATGCGTACTGAGATTATAAAACTTCATCAGCGTTTACAAACAACAACCATTTACGTGACCCATGACCAAACAGAAGCAATGACCATGGCAACACGCTTAGTTGTTATGGACAACGGAATCATCCAACAAGTCGGCGAGCCTAAAGAAGTATACGAAAAACCTGAAAATGTTTTTGTGGGGGGCTTTATCGGCTTACCTCCAATGAACTTTTTTTCGGGTACCCTTTTAGATGGGGAAATCCTTATTGGTCATATTTCAATCCCAATTCCAGAGAGAAAAATGACGTCTTTACGCAAGAAAGGATATTTAAATAAAGAAATCATAATGGGTATCCGCCCGGAGAATTTTCACGATGCATCCGTTTTTCCTAAAACTTCTGCAGTAGATGCTGCTATCGATGCGAAAATAGAAGTAATTGAATTATTAGGTGCTGAAAATATTCTACACTCACAAATCGCCAATCAGCCGTTCACTGCTCGACTTGATACACAATCTGATGCTAAACAAGGACAATTTTTCAAACTCGCATTGGATATGAAGAAAGTGCATTTTTTTGATTGTAAAACGAAAAATCGCATTCACTTAGATGAATAACAAGAAAATTTCAACGGTTTATATTTTCCATGGGTGAATTCTTTAAAAGCATGACGACATTTATTCGTTTTCATAATGAATCATAATAAAATAAAAACGATGCTAAATAATGATTCCAATAGGTAGGATGGAAACATGAAAACACTTTAAATTCTTCATTGTTCTCTTATTTTTACTTAAGTTTGCGATAGCATGTTCCACTACCGTGAGTACAGTTTGCCTTTCAGACGAGAAGGAAACACAATTAGCATCCGAAAGCAGGGAAAATGTGGAATTAAACATTTCAGCAGCAAAAGAATTTTATGAGTATCGGCAAAGCGACGATGTATTAAAGGATAAAGGTATTAGAGAAATATGGATTTACTGTTAAATAAAGATTTTATGCTAGAATTTATGAGCCCCATTTTGTTGTCATTAAAAATAGCTGCTATATCAGGTGTGATAGTGATTTTGACCGGAACATTGGTTGGGCGAATGTTTGCTAGAAAGTCTTTTAAGGGAAAGGCTGTTTTAGAAACTATTCTCATGCTTCCGCTAGTGCTCCCTCCTACAGTTATTGGGTTTTTTCTTATTATCATTTTTGGAAATAATAGTATGGTTGGACAGGCTATCGAATGGATTTTTAACCAACCCATTATATTTACTTGGTGGGCTGCTGTCATTGCTTCAATAGTTGTCGCATTTCCACTTATGTATCAGTCTGCAAAATCAGGATTTCAAGGAGTGGACCTTGACATTGAAGAGGCGGCCAGAGTAGACGGTGCAAGTGAATGGAGAGTCTTTTTATTTATTTCTATTCCTCTAGCTTCAAAGTCCCTTATTTCCGGAAGTATATTAAGCTTCGCCCGGGCGTTAGGGGAATTTGGTGCTACCTTAATGTTCGCAGGTAATATTCCTGGAGAAACACAGACTATCCCTACAGCCATCTATATAGCTATGGATTCTGGTAATATGAAAATGGCATGGATGTGGGTTGTTTCAATTGTGATTCTTTCCTTTTTAATGCTGCTTACTGTCCGGTCAAAACAAAACTAATAGGACTGGGGAATTAAATTAGCACCCGGATCAGGGATATATAACTGATTAACCAATCAAAAAAAGGGCTGCCCCATAGCCCCCTCAATTCCGCTTATAAATAATTATAATTAGTTACGTCTTGCTATAAGGAGTTATAAAAAGGAGTTAAGTCAAATTGAAAAAATTTTATCGTTTGTTTGCTGCAGCTGTATTGCTTATCAGCATATTAGCAGGCTGTAGTAAACAAGAAAATGTTAACAGCGACAATGAACAAATTATATTAACGATTTCTGCAGCGGCTAGTTTACAAGGGGCCTTAGAAGAACTAAAAAAAACTTATGAAAAAGAGCATCCTGCCATTAAAATCAGGTACAATTTTGGCGGTTCAGGAACATTACAGCAACAAATAGTAAAGGGAGCCCCTGTAGACCTTTTCCTTTCAGCATCGGAAGAGGAATTCAATATTTTAGTTGAAAAAGGGATAGTCGACCAACACCAAACAAATCTTTTAACTAACGAATTAGTATTAATCGTTCCAAAAAGTAACAAGAAAAATATTCAATCCTTTGAAGACTTAACACAAGCAAGAAAGATTGCCCTAGGTACACCCGAAACGGTTCCCGCTGGTCAGTACGGCATGGAAACCTTGAAAAGTATGCAAATTTGGGAAGATATAAAATCGCAATTGGTGTATACAAAAGATGTACGTCAAGTGCTCACTTACACAGAAACTGAAAATGTTGATGCGGGGATAGTCTATAAAACAGATGCCATTTCCTCCGATAAAGTCGAAGTCATTTCTACTGCAGCCGAGGATGCACATACCCCTATTACTTATCCTATGGGGATTATAATGAACAGCAAGTCTGTAAAGGAAGCAGAGGAGTTTTATAATTTCTTGCAAAGTGATGAAGCAATGAAGATATTTGCGGAGCATGGTTTTAAAGGAGCGGTAGAATAAATGGAGATTGACTCTATTTGGACTGCATGGATATCTGCTTAAAAATAGGCAAGATTACCGAAATTTATCTACCTTCTAAAGGCATAATCAAATAAAAGATGTAGTTGGTTCAGACTGGCCTGTACCAACTACATCTTTTTTCATCCTCCACTAATAGGTGGAATAAAGGCAAGTGTATCTCCATCCCTTACTACCATATCATCTGTTGCAAATTCTTCATTTACAGCCGTCATCATCTTTTGTAAAGAAAGCTGGGGATATTGCTTTTCCATCCAATCTTTAATTTGACCAACACTATAATCTGACAGCTCTACGCTTAATTCTGACTCACCGATTGCTTCTTGCAGGTGAGCAAATAATAATATCCTAATCATGAAAGTTCTCCTTTCTTGATGGGTGGAGTTCCTTTTGGATAGGGGACATTTTCTAACTGGTCGCCAATCCATTCAGTACCATCTTCCCAAAATTCTTTTTTCCAGATCGGAACAATTTGTTTAATACGATCAATAGCATATTCATTAGCCATGTAAGCAACTTTACGATGAGATGATGATACCGCAATGGCAACGGCAACATCCGAAATTTTCAAATGACCAACACGATGCGTTATGGCTACTTTAACTTCCGGCCAGCGCTCTTGTATCTCTTTGGAAATTTGTTCAAACATTTTAATTGCCATATCGGGATAGGCTTGATATTCCAAATGCAGTGTTTTTTTACCTTTAGTAAATTCACGTACTGTTCCGATAAAAACAGTAATGGCACCAGCGTTTCGGCTCTCTACTTTTCGCCTTACTTCCTCTATGTCAATTGGTTTATCTACAATTTCAAAAAGCGATGCATTCATCATTTTTCCCTCATTTCTGTCATTAAAAATTCCATATACTTTGCCTTCTCATCGATTGAAAAAGCCGGATATTCTAATGGCTTTTCTAATGTATAGGTTGGCCAATAGATTACACAGATGATATTGGACAATTTTTGAAGCAAAGCCTGATCTTCTGGTGTACGCAAAAGGACCACCTTCGAATAGCTTTCGTTCTTATATCCTTCAATCAAGACAATATCCATTTTAAAAGAAGCGTAAATAGCTAGAATCTCATCAAGCTGCCAGTTGCTTTGATGAATACTCATACGTAAAGTACCTTCTCCTTCAACTGCTGTCACACTTGCCCCAGCCTGCTCATGACGAAAGCTGTCTTTTGAATTGTCTCCCATAGGGATACCGCCATGTCCATGATGCTTGATCGTTCCTACTTGTAGACCTTCAACCGTGGCTTTTGTAATAAGTTGTTCCATTAACGTTGTCTTTCCGCTATTTTGATAGCCTACTATTTGTAGGATTTTACGATGTTGTCCCAAGGCCACTCACTTCCTTGTAAGTCTTCTAACAATAAGACAGCTACTTGCATTCCTTTTTCGTATCCGCGTGATCCTCCAGGCAAAACAATAAAAGCATTAGCTTTTGCTAAGGAAGAAACTGCACTGGATTTATCAAAACCAGAAGGAACTGCAACTAATTGGCCGTTTTCATATGAAACAAGAGCACGTACAAAGCGGGTAAACGGATTTGCCTTTTTAAAATCGGCTCCTAAAACAGCCAGCTCTCTTCGAAGGTGTGGCTGCTTATTACCAGATGCCGTTTGAATAATAGGACGAACAAATAGTTCAAAACCAACGTAACAAGCCGATGGGTTGCCTGAAAGCCCAAATAATAATTGACCGTCCCTGGCCGCAACAGTTGTTACACTCCCTGGCCGCATTGCTACCTTATTAAACAATACTTTTGCATCAATGGCTTCATAAATAGCTGGTAAGTAATCATAATCACCTACGGAAACGCCTCCTGTGGTAATCAATATATCTACTTCCTGTAAGGCTTTTTTGACCACATCAATACATACATTCATGTCATCACTAAATTTACCGTAGTATTTGACGGTTGCCCCTGCACGTTCAATTTGTGATATGATCATATATGCATTACTATTGCGAATTTTGCCGGGCTGTAAAGGTTCGCCAGGCTCCAGCAATTCACTGCCTGTTGCAATGACACCTACAATTGTTTTTCTAAAAACAGGAACTTGATCATAGCCAAAAGTAGCAAGTAAAGCGACAACACCCGGATTAATATACTGCCCTTTTTCCAAAAGGATTGTCCCTTTTTGAACGTCTTCTCCCTTGTATGAAATATTAGTCCCTGCTTCAAACGCCCGTTTAATGGACATATATATTTGATTATTTTCTTCAAACGTGTGGGTCAATTCCAGCATGACAACTGCATCACATCCTTTTGGAATCGGTGCGCCTGTCATAATCCGCACTGCTTGTCGATAACCTACTTCTTCTTCAAATATATAGCCCGCACCAATTTCTCCTACGACTTTAAAGGTTACCGGATTTTCTGATCGTGCCTCCTGACTATCAATTGAGCGAATGGCATATCCATCATAAGGTGAGCGATTAAAAGCTGGTACATCGTAATCTGCTGCCACATCTTCTGCAAGAACACGCCCATGTGCTTGCAGCAACGATACCAACTCTCTTTTTTCTTGGAATGCAAATTCCATAACACGTTGAACAGCTTCCCCTACTGCTATTGGTTTTCTTTTTTCTAACATCTGGAGCCCTCCTTTACCCTAATAACCGATAATAAATACTTTTAGCTTCTTGTATATCCTGTATACCATGGATCAATACACGTCCATCTTGGAAAATCACCAATCGATAATCCGATGCTTGGCAGGATAGTAAATAAGGATTTTTTTGAATATCACCATAAGGACGAAGCTGAACAGCGAGCTGATTTAAATCATAGTGAATCGGTTTAGGCGGACGAATTTGTACAGCATCACGACCACATAGTATCTCCAATTTTGTTTGATTTTCATAGGATAAATATGGATATGTGGGATTTTTACCACATGATGGACAATCATCTTTGCGTATTTTATCTACATTTATTTCATAGTGCTGATTTTGCCAAACATCAAAGGTTAAGTATGATTTCCGTCTGGCTTTTTCATCGCCTACTAGAAGCTTCAATGCCTCAGCGGCTTGATAGGCTGCCACGATTTGGACAGTGGGACTTATAATTCCCACTGTATCACAAGTCATCCCTGTATTAGGCACCGCTTTCAGCAGACAATGCAAACAAGGTGTTTTGCCCGGCACAATCGTATAAGTTGCACCATAACTGCCAACACAAGATCCATAAATCCATGGAATTTGATACTTTTGCGCAAGATCATTCATCATAAAGCGAACATCAAAGTTATCAGTTGCGTCTATCATGAGATCTACATCTTCAAGGAGTCCGAGTAACTTATCTGTACAAGCATCAAGGATCAATGCATTAATTTCCACTTCAGAGTTAATACTTTGGAGTCTCTTTTTTGCAGCAATTACTTTCGGTACTTTTTCCTGTGCATCTTGTTCAGTATACAGTTGCTGTCTTTGTAAGTTACTCCACTCTACATAATCGCGGTCAATCATCGTCAATCTGCCGATACCTGCTCTTACAAGAGCTTCTGCGTTAGCACTGCCCAACGCCCCGACACCTATGAGAAGGACATGCTTTTGTTTTAGCAGCTGCTGCCCTTTTTCTCCAATTGGATTGAATAATTGCTGTCTAGAATATCTATTATGCATAATTTTTTTGCCTTTCTTTCTATGAATTTCAGTTTGACCTTTTCATATATAGCATTATAATAAAAGCAATGTTTTTCATTAAAAAACGGATTCAACTCTAGTAAAGGAGGTCCTTTATCTTGCACCCTACACATCATCAACTTCCTATAAGAGCCGCCATTTTAACAGTGACTGACACACGCACAAAGGCGGATGATTTTGGCGGGCAACAAATTCAATCATTTCTCCAAAAGGCCTCATTTGAAGTAATAGACTACCAAATTTCAAAAGATGAGCCTGTTGAGATAGCAAAGCATGTAAAAGAATGGTGTGAGAATCAAACCATCAATACGATCATTGTCACTGGTGGTACAGGGTTTACACCAAGAGATCAAACCTACGATACCATTGCCCCTCTTTTTGAAAAAGAAATGACGGGTTTTGGGGAATTGTTTCGGTCATTAAGCTATGAAGAAATCGGCCCAAAAGCTATGTTTAGTCGTGCCACAGCAGGCAGCCGCGATAAAACCGCCATCTATGTGCTGCCAGGCTCCATTAACGCAGTGACACTTGCTATGAAAAAGTTAATTCTTCCTACTGTTCAACATTTTGTCGGTGAGCTGAACCGCATATGAAGATTGCCGGTGTTGTCTTAGCTGGCGGTCAATCTTCTAGGTATGGGCAGCCGAAAATGTTTGAATTGTTTGATGGCCAGCCTTTATATAAAAACAGCCTTACTGCTTTACAAAAAAATCGATTACAGCCTTTAATTATCGCTACTAATGCCAGCTTGCAATCGAAGTTTTCAGAAGAAAAAATCCAAATGGTAATTGAAAAGCAGCCTCACCAAGGACCGCTGGCTGCATTACAAAACATAATGGAGATTTTTCCGGATGTTGAGTGGTTTTTTGTAGTTGCTAGTGATATGCCTTATATGAATGCAGATTTTGTCCAAACTATGCTTACATTTATCGATGACCGCTATGATGCAATTGTTCCTAAACAGGCGTCCGGATTACAGCCTCTTGCTTCCTTATATCGACGCACTGCTTTACCAAAAGCAAATTTATTAATCCAGCAAAACAAAAGAAGTATGAAAGTCCTGTTGGAGCAACTTCAAGTTTGCTACGTTGCGTTTGAAGAAGAAACCTCAACATTTGTCAATATCAATACTCAACTAGATTGGACACAAACAGTTAAAAAGGAGTCTACTTATGAATAACTTTACACACTGGAACGAAGAAGGACGTCCCAAAATGGTCGATATTTCAGAAAAAGAAATTACCGAACGTACAGCCATCGCCCGCAGTACGATTACTTTATCCAATGAAATCTATGAGGCCATCCAACAAGGCGGCATAAAAAAAGGTGATCCTACACAAGTAGCGCAAATCGCAGGGATTATGGGGGCAAAAAAAACAGCGGATATTATCCCAATGTGCCATCCGATTATGCTCCAAGGAACGGATTTCCAATTTGAATACAAAAAAGCAGCTATTGGATATGAGCTCCACATTCAGGCAACCGTGAAATGCAGCGGCAAAACCGGCGTCGAAATGGAAGCATTAACTGCTGTAAGCATTGCCGCGCTCACTTTTTATGATATGTGTAAAGCCGTCGATAAAAATATGGTGATTAAAGAAACGTATCTTGTTCAAAAAACGGGCGGAAAAAGCGGCACATTTGTGCATAAGTAAACAGAAAAAATCCGGCAATATTTTGCCGATTTTTTCTGTTTTTTCTTTAACCACCGATATGCGACATTTCGATTTTTGATTTTTTCCTTTTTTCCATCGTCTGTTCATTGCGTTCATCGGAATAGCGGTCTTTTCTGTTTTCCCAGACATCCGAAATGCATTTGATGATTGATGCATCATCTTCTCCGCTTCTTAATAGCTCTCTTAAATCTGTTCCTTCTGTTGCAAATAAACAAGTATACAATTTTCCTTCAGCTGAAATACGGGCACGTGAACAGTTTGAACAGAAAGAATCTGTTACCGATGATATGATACCGATTTCACCTGAATCATCTTGATATTGATAACGGGTAGCTACTTCCCCCTTATAAGCAGGCTCAACAGAAGCCAACGGGGAAATTTGGTGAACTTGTTCAATAATTTCTTTCTTCCCGACCACGTCATCCAGTCTCCAGCCATTTGAGTTGCCTACATCCATATACTCGATGAAACGAAGAATCTGCTTTTTGTCTTTAAAATATTCTGCCATCGAAACAATATCCTGTTCATTCTTCCCTTTTTGAACAACCATATTGATTTTTACTAGCAAACCGGCTTCTGCGGCTTTCTCAATGCCTTCCAGCACTGTCTTCACTTTTCCCCGCCCGCCATTCATTTCAAAAAAACGTTCTTCATTTAGCGAATCGAGGCTAACAGATACTCTTGATAATCCCGCCTTTTTTAAATCATGGGCATATTTCTTCAATAAAGTGCCATTGGTTGTTAAAGCAATATCCTCTACTCCATGTATACGATGAATACGTTCAATTAACTTTGGCAGATCTCGACGGAGTAAAGGCTCGCCACCTGTAATACGTACTTTTTTCACACCTAATGAGACAAAAATCTTTACTAATCGCTCGATTTCTTCAAAACTCAATATTTTATCGGGCTGTAAAAAAGCGAAATCCGGTCCAAATATTTCTGCCGGCATGCAATATTGACAGCGAAAGTTACAGCGGTCTGTCACTGATATCCTTAAATCTCTCAACGGTCTGTGCAATTGATCCTGTAGATTAGTAATTTTTACTCTCCTTCTTTCCTATTGGTCCATTTCATTTGTTGGTAATTGAAT
>JAPSKP010000010.1:0-5148 GCA_031181585.1 Lysinibacillus sp. | reverse complement strand
CGAATTATTCGCTCCGAGGCTAAATAGCCCATTACCATATCTTCTACATATTCCGGTGTGCAAACCATTGTAACGAATTCTTGCTGATTAATCTTGACTGTGACAGCATATTCTGTGACAACCATATCGGCTGTTTCTTTAATTTTATTATTTTCAACACGTACAATCTCTCGTGTGACTGCTTTTTTCATAAGGCATCCTCTTTATTCACTAATTTTATCCTCGAAAATAAATACAGAAATAGCGAAATCCTCTTCAATTTTGATATCTGTAAATAAATGGAGAAGCTTTGTGCCCATCAATTCTTCCATACCTTCTGGAACTGCTTTAGAATACAAATCTTGAATCATACTTGTACGTGCAGCATGAACCATTTTTTGACCTTCTGGATTACTCGCAATAAATCTTTCTGTTGGTGTAAGATTGCCATATAAAGTCGAAACGGCCATGTTCTCTACAAAAACAGTATGAATACGTTCGGGTCCTTTACCAAATAAATCTTTGCGCAGCTTTCGAATAATGTCGTTAAATTCATGTACTTTTTTTGACATTTTGACGATTCTCCCAACCTAATTAAACTTTTTATTTTGTTTTTCTTGAGGGCACCCTTACAGTTTGTTAATAATATAGCAACTTTTAAAAAAATTAAAGGGAAAATATTTTTGATAATTATTACATTGTTCAAAACTTATGATAAATATTGTCCATTTTAAATGTAAACGCTATAATAAGAATTATTACAAATGGGATTGATGTATTTTGATACATATATTTTAGTTTTACCAAATTAGGCTAAACTATCTGCATATTGATTCATAATATTTGAGTTCTATTGTTAAACCTAAAAAAATAAAAGTAGATTGAGTTTTTAGCACGACCTGTTAAGAATTTTATCCACCATGAATAATCAGCATGTGAGAACCATGCCGTTTCATGGTGGATTTTTTTATTTTTTACACATGTCAACAATATGAAAACTTCGTTAATGTATATTTTCTCTACTACTCTGGTATGGGAATTCGATAAATTTGGAATAGCGCCGACAAGACTGTCTTAACATAGAATAAGAAGCTGATTACTGTTCTGAATAATCAACGCCATGTACTAGTTCGCTTTACCATAAGCATTAACCTGTTGTCATATACTTGTCAAAAAGCAAAAGGAGGAGTCTACCTTGACTAAAATTAACATTAATGGCGTACCGTATGAAGTTCCAGAAGGCGCTACAATTCTTGAAGTCATTAATCAAAATGGCATTGAACATCCCCAAATCTGCTATGTACCATCAGTGGATCCTATCCAAACTTGTGATACATGTATCGTTGAAGTTGATGGCCAATTAGTCCGTTCTTGTTCAACAAAAGCAATGAATGGCATGGATATTCAACTAGCTTCCGGCAAAGCGAAAGCTGCCCAAACAGAAGCAATGGACCGTCTACTGGAAAATCACTTATTGTACTGTACGGTTTGTGATAATAACAATGGGAACTGTACACTACATAACACAGCAGAAATGATGGAAATTGAGCATCAAAAATATCCTTATGAACCAAAAGTAGAGCCACATGAAGTGGATATGTCACACCCATTTTATCGTTATGACCCTAATCAATGTATCGCTTGCGGACAATGTGTAGAGGTTTGCCAAAACTTACAGGTTAACGAAACATTATCGCTGGATTGGGAAGCTGAAAGACCTCGTATTATTTGGGATGAAGGCGTGAGCATTAATGAATCTTCTTGTGTAGGCTGCGGACAATGTGTAACTGTATGTCCATGTAACGCTTTAATGGAAAAATCGATGCTTGGAGAAGCTGGTTTCATGACTGGTCTTAAACAAGAAACATTAGATCCAATGATTAGCTTAATCAAAGAAGTTGAACCAGGATATAGCGGCATCTTTGCTGTTTCTGAAGTCGAAGCTGCTATGCGTAGCAAACGTACGAAAAAGACAAAAACAGTTTGTACGTTCTGTGGTGTAGGCTGCTCGTTTGAAGTATGGACAAAAGACCGCAAAATTTTAAAAGTACAACCGTCTGAAGGTCCTGTAAATGCTGTTTCTACTTGTATTAAAGGGAAATTCGGCTGGGACTTCGTCAACTCTGAAGAACGTATTACTAAACCATTAATTCGCAAAAACGAAGAATTTGTTGAAGCATCATGGGATGAAGCATTAGATTTAATCTCTTCAAAACTTGGCGGTATTCAAAAAGAATTCGGTCCTGGTTCTGTCGGTTTTATCTCTTCTTCAAAAATTACAAATGAAGAAAACTACTTAATTCAAAAAATGGCACGTCAATTATTTGGCACAAACGACGTTGATAACTGTTCAAGATATTGCCAATCTCCAGCTACAGACGGCTTATTGCGCACAGTTGGTTTTGGCGGTGATGCAGGAACAATCCAAGATATTGCGAAAGCTGGTCTTGTTATTATTGTTGGGGCAAACCCTACAGAAGGTCACCCTGTTTTAGCGACTCGCGTAAAACGTGCCCACAAGCTACATGGTCAAAAATTAATCGTTGCCGATGTTCGTAAGCACGAAATGGCTGAACGCTCTGACATCTTCATGCGTCCAAAACAAGGTACTGACCAAGTTTGGTTAATGGCTGTTACAAAATACATGATCGATCAAGGCTGGCATGATGAAGCCTTCATTAAAGAGAATGTGCATGACTTTGACGCTTTCAAAGATGTCCTTGAAAAATACACACTCGACTATGCAGAAGAAACAACAGGTATTTCGAAAGAAACGTTGATCAATGTTGCGGAAATGATTCGTGATGCAGACGGTACATGTGTTCTTTGGGGTATGGGTGTTACACAAAATACAGGTGGTTCTTATACTTCAGCAGCTATTTCAAATCTTCTTTTAGCTACTGGTAACTATCGCCGTCCAGGTGCAGGTGCCTACCCTCTTCGTGGTCACAACAATGTACAAGGTGCTTGTGACATGGGTACATTACCAAACCTATTACCAGGCTATCAAAAAGTAACGGATGACGAGGCACGTGCTAAGTTTGAAAAAGCATATGGCGTTGAAATTCAACCACAACCAGGTCGTACAAATCCGCAGATGTTGGATGCAATTATGGAAGGTAAAATGAAAGCTATGTATTTAGTTGGTGAAGATATGGCTCTTGTAGATGCAGATGCGAACCACGTAGATAAAGTTCTTTCATCTTTAGACTTCTTTGTTGTACAAGATATATTCTTATCACGCACAGCTCAATATGCAGATGTTATTTTACCAGCGGCACCATCTCTTGAAAAAGAAGGTACATTTACGAATACAGAACGTCGTGTTCAACGCTTATATCAAGTTTTACCAACACTTGGTGAATCAAAAGCGGATTGGGAAATCCTTCAATTAGTTGCTCGTCGTTTAGGAGCAGCTTGGAATTACAGCCATCCTAGTGAAATCTATGATGAAATGGCTAGTCTTTCTCCAATTTTCTCTGGAAATAACTACGATGTATTAGAAGATTGGGGCAGCTTCCTGTGGGGCAGCCATGATGGTACAAATACACCATTACTATACGTAGATGGCTTTAACTTCCCTGACAAAAAAGCTCGTTTTGCTTTAAACGATTGGGTAAAACCTCTTGAATTCGAAGCGCAGTATGATTGTCATATTAACAATGGACGTATGTTAGAACACTTCCATGAAGGAAATATGACAAATAAATCGAAAGGTATTCAATCAAAAGTACCTGAAATCTTTGTAGAAGTATCACCAGAATTAGCGAAAGAACGAGGCATTGAAGATGGAACGTTATTGCGTTTAGTGTCTCCATTTGGTGCATTAAAATTAAATGCCCTTGTAACAGACCGTGTACAAGGTAACGAACTATTCTTACCAATGAATTCTACTAGCAAAGATTCAGCAATCAACTTCTTGACTGGTGGAGGTTCTGATGTGAATACAATGACACCGGCATACAAACAAACAAAAGTACGAGTGGAAGTATTGAAAGCAAAAGGAAAATCACCACTTCCTAGAACAAATCCAAGAAACAAAAAGCGTCATCCACAAAACGGTGTCGAAGTACAACGTAAATGGAATCGTCCTGGCTACGTTCACTTAACAACAAATTAATGGAAGGGAGTGACATGTATGGCTGCACCAATTAAAACCATTAAAAAGCAACAATTAACAGAAGAACAAATAAAAGAACAAAAGCTGGAAAATTTAAAACAGCTGCTTTCCGAAAATGAAGACACAGTAAATCAAGTGTTTACTATCATGGCCGAGCTAAATGATATTGGCGCTCTAGAAGCTGCCACAAAACTTCTTGAAGCAAAAGAAGATGTTGCCCATATTGCACTAGGTCAGTTGACTCGCAAACCAGTTACGAATCTCATCAACAACTTAATGGGTGCTGCAGGTGCTTTAACAGCAATGGACCCAGAAAAAACAACAAAACTTATCGAGAGTTTAACCACTGGCTTAGATGAAGCAAACAAAGCGGTGGAGACTGATGAAAAAGTCAGTGTCTTCAAGCTTGCTAAAATGCTAAATGATCCTGATGTGAATCGTGCCATGAACTTCGGCATTCACTTCTTAAAAGGACTTGGTCAAGGATTAAAATAGAATGGAGTATATGAAATGTTAACAAACGAGAGTGTGTTAAATGCACTAAAGCATGTTGAAGACCCGGAACTTCATAAAAGCATAGTTGAGTTAAATATGGTTCGCAATATAAAAATTATTGATGGTATTCATATCTCCCTTGACGTGATTTTAACGATTTCTGGTTGTCCGCTAAAAGCTAAAATTCAAAGTGATATTGAACAAGCTTTAAGGAATCTTGGTGCTGCAAGCGTCTCCCTTCGATTTGGTTCAATGACAGATGAAGAACGTCGAAATTTAACAGCTACTTTAAAAGCTCAAAATGTAACAGAACAAGGTATGCCTAAAATGCTAAAACCCGATTCCGGCGTCAAATTTATTGCCGTTACGAGTGGTAAAGGCGGTGTCGGTAAGTCGACTGTTACAATTAATTTAGCAGTAGCCCTTGCCCGTCTTGGAAAAAAAGTTGGTATTGTCGATGCAGACATTTATGGCTATAGTATTCCAGCTATGATGAAGATTGATCAAAAACCAACAATGATTGACCAAACGGCTATTCCGGTTGAGAGCAATGG
>JAPSKP010000161.1 GCA_031181585.1 Lysinibacillus sp. | reverse complement strand
TTAATTATTATTCTAAAATATGTTTTATCACCCAAAAGGAAGGGAATAACCAATAATGTATGGTCTATTTCCTCGAGAGGAGACAATTTTGAAAGAAAGTAATTTAAAAAGTACTGTATTTTTAGTATCAAGTATCTTTATACTACTATGTGTTATTTTAGGAGCCATTTCTCCCAACACATTTGAAAGAGTAGCGAACCAGCTATTTTCCTTTACAACAGATTATTTTGGCTGGTTTTATCTATTGTCGGTATTTACAATTGTCGTGTTTTTAATTGCTTTGGCATTTTCTAAATACGGAACAATTCGATTGGGCGGCAAGGATGCGCGACCAGAGTTCAAGTTTCACTCCTGGATTGCTATGCTGTTTTCGGCTGGTCTAGGTATCGGACTCGTCTTTTGGGGTGTAGCTGAACCAATGAGTCATTTCTTCGATACACCATTTCGTGATGTTGAACCATTAACGACCGATGCAGCAAGGCTAGCCATGGGATATTCATTTTTCCATTGGGGTGTAAGCCAGTGGTCCGTATTTGCGATAATGGGGCTTGTTATGGCCTTCATGCAATTTAATAAGAAGAAAGATTTGTTAATGTCCACAGCATTAGAACCCGTTACAGGTACAAATAGAGCGGTGAAAAATACAATCGATATTTTGGCAGTGATTGCAACAGTCATGGGTGTAGCCACTTCGATTGGACTTGGCGTTTTGCAAACGAACGGAGGTTTGCATGCTGTCTTCGGAACACCAATTTCTGTTTGGGTACAGTTAATTATTATTGGGATTATGTTTGTGGGTTATATGGTTTCATCAACGACCGGACTACATACAGGGATCCGTATCTTAAGTAACGTCAACATGTCTTTAGCAATGTTGCTATTGTTATTTGTTTTTGTAACAGGTCCTACTGTATTTATCCTTGAAACCTTTACATTGGCAATCGGCGATTATATTACGCATTTCATTGAATATAGTTTACGGCTTCAGCCATATGTAGGTGGTACATGGGTGAAGGACTGGACAATTTTTTACTGGGCATGGGCCATTGCCTGGTCTCCATTCGTTGGTGCTTTTGTAGCGCGTGTCTCAAAAGGACGTACAATTCGTGAATTTATCGTAGGTGTACTTATTATTCCACCCCTTATCTCCTGTTTTTGGATTGCTGTATTCGGGGGATCTGCTATTTACTTCGATTTAAATGCAGGAACAAATATAGCAGAAGCGGTAAACACGGATCTGACGTTAGCATTATTCCGAATGCTTGATCAGTTACCACTAACGATGGTCGCTTCTATAATTGGCCTCTTGCTTATTTTCACCTTCCTCATTACCTCAGCCGATTCGGCTACGTATATGATGGCGAGTATGACATCAAATGGTTCATTAAATCCAAGCAATATTATGAAGGTAGTATGGGGGGTCTTGATGGCTGCTATCGCGAGCGTCCTTCTTTTTACAGGTGGATTAGATGCCTTGCAAACAGCGTCGCTAATTGCAGCATTGCCATTTACTATCATTGTCCTAATGCTGATTGTCTCGTTCGTGAGGATGATTAAGCATGAAATGGTACCGATTTCCAAGCGCGATATTAAACGATTGAAAAAAATGAGAGAATATATTGAAAACGAAAAGAAATAACCATACTAAGACGAGAAGACCGCAGATCAAGCTGAATTGCGGTCTTTTTTCTTGGTTGTTGAATGTATGTATAACACTTCATATAATGATAAACACTTTCTATTATACACAGGAAGAAAAACATAAAGAAGCTGCTCGCGGAATCAGAATCGACTCTGCGGGCAGCTGCATGAAAAGGGTTAGTGGAAAATTTTCTCTACACGCTGAACGATTTCATCAGCAGAAAGTCCATTTGCATCAATTACTGGACCTTCAATGACCGGTTCACTGATGCCCATTACGTTTCGATCCTGCCCTGTAATTACGCAGCAGTCACATTTTTTCGCATCTGCTTCATTACGCAGCTGAATCACTTCGTAACCTTTTGCTTTTAATGCATCTTCAACGTTTGTTAACGATTGCTCAACACCAATAATTTGAGACATTCTTCTCCACCTCCTATATGTAATGTGTCATATCGCTTGAGTGTTTATGCACGTCATACGCTTTTTTGTTTTGTAGAGGTGAAGGAAATAACGGACTTATTAAGCAGCCTTCTACATCTTATATTTATTGGAAAGTAGCCGTTATTTTGACGCACAGTTAATAGACTTGCTATTGTAGTACTATACATATATTTGTAAATCATTAGATTGAACAAAAGGGGGGAATCGTTTTGAATTATATCGAAGTAAGTTTACATAAAGACAATAAACATGTAGCCATCGTTACTTTAAATCGGCCGGACATGCGACATGCGTTTAATACGCTGCTGGCGAAGGAGCTTTTGCAAACATTCCGTGAACTGCAGCAAAGCAATCAAGTTCGTGTTGTCATCTTATGTTCTAGTACCGAAGATGCCTTTTGCTCCGGGGCTGATTTGAAGGAACGAAAGGGTATGACCGATGAAGACTGGAAAAAACAGCACAAGCTTTTTGAGGAAATGTTCGAGACTCTTTCTAGATTGAAACATCCGACAATTGCTGCCGTAAAAGGCTACGCGCTTGCTGGTGGTTTCGAATTGGCACTTAATTGTGATGTAATCATCGCAGGGAAGAACGCTGCATTTGGTCTGCCGGAAGTGACAAGAGGCATCATGCCTGGATGTGGTGCTGCTTGGCTGCTGCCCAAAAGAGTGCCGCTTCATATCGCTAAAGAGTGGCTATTTACTGGACGTCTTTTCTCTGCTGAGGAAGCATTTCAAGCCGGCTTATTAAATCGAATGGTTGAGCCGGAAAACGTATTAGACGAAGCATTGGCTCTTGCAAATCTAATTAGCCAGAACGCTCCTTTAGGGGTGCAAGGTGTCAAAAAAGCAGCTGATGCCAGCACATTACCTGCAGACTTAGCGAGAGAATATGAGATACAAATCTATAATGAAGTCATTGCATCAGAAGACCGTATGGAAGGTGTATGGGCATTCAATGAAAAGAGAGAACCAAATTTTAAAGGAAGGTGATGAGTAGAATGAACAATCTATGGAATACTAATCTATCCGTGGCACAGGTCCGTATTGCGAGACCGACAGATCAGCTTCGGGAGATTGAACGGTTTTATTGTGAGGGAGTAGGTCTGGAAAAAGTCGGATCCTTTGAAGGACACCAAGGTTATAATGGACTTATGATTGGGCTGCCGAATACAGACTATCATCTAGAATTCACGGAGCATGAAAAAGGCAGTCCCTGTCCAGCACCAACAAAGGATAATTTACTTGTATTATATATTCCGGAAAGGAATACAATTGAGCG
>JAPSKP010000069.1 GCA_031181585.1 Lysinibacillus sp. | reverse complement strand
GAAGCCATCGCAGACCAGGTATCAGCTGGGAAATTGACATCTGTCAATCCCGCCTGGAACAGCCCTTCGATGTTTTTCACCCATTCCTTCATCGACTGAATACTTGTTTCGATGGGGAGCAGCTGTGCCGTCTGCGTGCTATCAAATGTATGTAGCGCCTCTACCGTATCATCCCGCTTTGTTTTGGCATCCGCGATACTTTCATGGACAAGCGTATCATCGAGCTTCGGCAGGCCGACAATATCGGCCACCTCGTCCATAATGGCATTCGCTTCGTCTGTCAGCGCTGTCGTGATATCGGCGCTCGCTGTGAGTCCTTCCTCCACCGTTGTTTCGAGAAATTCTTCTACGATATGCCCATCATCCATCGGCTCTAATGACGAGAGTGCCTGCTGGGTCTGCTGGAGGATTGTATTGAACTCCTCTTTAAACGATAGGAAATACTGAAGAAAAGGAAGATGGCAGGACGTGTAGAAGTCGCGGATTGCCTGGCCGCCCTCCCCTTTCAGCGCCTCCTCCATGGCCGTCAGTTCCTCTACTGCCTTCTGGATGGCGGTCATTTCCTTTTCCAGCCGGTTCATTCGGTTGATGTTACGGGTCAATCCATCTTGGAGATGATCGACATCCAATACTTTCACTTCTTCCAGCAATAAGCAGAAAGAAGCGAAAGCCTCCGGCGGATGTCACAGATTCGAAAGGGAGTTTTTTGTGCTAGCACAAAGCCGAATCCAGACGCAATTATGCCAAGGCATAATTGATTGGTATCACCCACTCCAATTTGTCTGGAAGTATTTCCACAGTCTTCCGACATTGTTTCCTACATACTACTTTCTCTTTAACACAGGAAAACCTTGAACGGCGTCGGACCATCCAAGGTAAATAATAACCATATTATTACATAATAAGGAACTTCTCTAAAACTGCTTTTCATCCTATTTTCTTTTACATCCATTCCTTCTCTTAGACCTATAAAAAACGGAGTAAATGCATCTATCCAATCATTCTCAAAGCACCCAGTAAGGCCCATCATTATAGAAAATTTCTTCACATTGAATCCGCTTATGTATGGATTCTCTTGTTTACCTTATTCCACTGCGGGAATATATTTACCAGCGTCCCAATTATGGGAAATGGCTGGTATTTAAAATTAATTATGCGATTGTGGTGTAAACCTTGCTGATAGGCCAATACTAAACAAATAAGAAATGAAAATGGGAGTTGATGACCTTGGCAGAAACGAAACCGATACCAAAAGAGGATGGAATGGACCATAGCTTGAATTTACTGCGTGAGGGCTACACGTTTATTCTGAATAGACGGCGCGGCTTTAATTCAGATGTTTTTGAGACACATCTTCTCGGGCAGAAGGCAATCTGTATGGGTGGTGCTGAAGCGGCAGAAGTTTTCTATGATGAAAGCAAGTTTATCCGTTCAGGGGCAGCCCCGCAGCGTGTGGTGAAGACATTATTCGGTCAGGGTGGTGTACAGACACTGGATGATGCGGAACACCGCAATCGTAAGCAGATGTTCATGTCTGTGATGTCACCACAGGATATTCAAAGGCTTCGTGACATTTCAAAAAAACAATGGGACATGGCACTAACAAAGTGGGAACAGATGGAAAAGGTTGTTCTCTATGAGGAGGCACAGGAAATTACTACCCGCATCGCCTGTGAGTGGGCTGGTATACTTGTGGCTGAACAGGATGTAAAAACGTTATCTAAGGATTTAACGGCTACGTTCGAATCTGCAGCTGCTGTCGGTCCTTCTCATTGGCAAGGTAAGCATGCGCGGAATCAACTGGAAAAATGGCTGATTGTGCTCGTGAATGAAATCCGTGTCGGAAAGCTGAAAGTACCGGAACATACTGTGTTCTATAAATTCTCATGGCATACTGACTTGAATGGTGATTTACTGGATGTTGAAACAGTGGCAGTGGAAATCATTAATATTTTGCGGCCGATCGTGGCAATTTCCGTTTATATTGCCTTTGTCGGGCTGGCCATTCACCACTTCCCTGAAGAGGCAGCAAAGGTAAAATCGAGTGACGATGAAACTGCCCAGCGCTTCATCCAGGAAGTTCGGCGCTATTATCCATTCTTCCCAGCCCTTGTCGCACAGGTGCGAGAGGACTTTGTATGGAATGGCTATGAATTTCCGAAGGATACGTTGACTTTGCTCGATGTTTACGGAACAAATCATGACCCTAAAATCTGGAATGAGCCGGATCTATTTTATCCAGACCGTTTTATTGATTGGAAGGGCAGCCCTTTTGGCTTTATTCCACAAGGCGGCGGAGATTACGATATGGGGCACCGCTGTGCAGGTGAATGGGTAACGATCGAAGTCATGAAAATCAGCCTTGATTATTTGGCGAATCGCATGAACTATGACGTGCCTGGGCAGGACTTGAGCTTCAGCGTTGTCAGTATGCCAAGTATTCCTAACAGCAAGCTGATTCTGACGAATATAAAACGGAAAATGTAATAATGAATAGCCAGCCAACCGCTCGTACGGTTGGCTTTTTTCTGTTCATAGAACTTGATTTTTGACTCGAATTTTCGTCTTTAAAAAGAAAAGCCCGACCGCCTCAACGGCAGCCGGACTTCTCCATTCCTTATAAAGCTTTTCGCAGTAAGTACACAAAATAAGGTGCACCAATCAGCGCAACAATGACTCCTGTCGGAATCGTTGCCTCACTGTATATGACACGGCCAATTGTATCTGCTGCAACTAAAAGAGACGCACCAACAAACATGGAAATAGGCAGAAAACGTTGATGCTGAACCCCTGCCATCTGCTTGGCGATGTGCGGCGCAATTAAGCCAATAAAGCTTACACTGCCCACTACCGAGACTGCTGAGGCTGCCAGCGCAACTGCCAGTACAAGTAAGATGGCCCGTTCCCTTTTGAAATGAATGCCAAGCCCTTTTCCAACACTATCCTCAAGCCGCATAATATTCAGCCGCTTCGCCTTCCATAAGCTAACCGGAACGGCAATCAAAATCCAAGGCAAGAGTGCCCATACGTACGGCCAGTCGGCTCCCCACACATTTCCTGAAAGCCAGGCAGCGATGAACTGTACATCTGCCCTTTCTGCTGAGGAAATAAGGATCGTCATGAGTCCCGATAAGGCAAATGCAAAGCCAATCCCAATTAACACAAGTTTCACGGGATTTACACCTGTATGCCTTTCCGTAGCAAAAAAGTAAATTAATCCTGCGGATAAAATTGCACTCATAAAACCAACAAGCGGCAGCATATACGGTTGACTTGCCAATCCCCCGCCGGCATATATGTAGAAGATCGTAATCCCCACTCCTGCACCTGCATTGATGCCAATAATACCCGGGTCGGCAAGATCGTTTCTAGTTAGTGTCTGCAAGATCGCTCCTGATAATGCCAGCGCAATTCCCGCCATCGCTAAAACTGCCAGCCGTGGCAGCCGCACAGAAAAGATCACAAACTCTTCCTTAAACGTACCATCTCCGATAAGTGTCGGGATGATTCTTGTCATAGAAACCGACGATGCGCCGAGTGAAATGGCTAGTATACAAGTTAGCAGGAACACCGTGCTCCAAATGATAACCCACAGTGGAAAGCGTTTTTTATACTTGTTATACAATGTTTCGTCCTCCCTTCTTCACAAGGAATAGGAAGAAAGGCAGTCCAATGATGGCAATAAGCGATACAACCGGTGTTTCAAATGGTGCATTGATAATACGCCCGATAAAATCGGCGAATATCATAAACGCTCCTCCTAAAAGAATCGCCATCGGAATGATTCGCCGATAATCGGAGCCTACCCAGCGCCGAACGATATGCGGAATAATCAGCCCGACAAACGCCAAGTTTCCGATAAGAGCTACTGCAGCACCAGCCAGCAGCACGACTGTCACAAGCAGAACAGGCTTTAGCCACCTCGTATTCTGCCCCAGTCCAATGGCCACTTCCTCGTTTAAGCTCATTATTGTTACTTGCCGACTAAGCGCCAGCGCAATGAACAGCCCCATCATAATAAAAGGTACGATGATCAGGGAACTCCAGGTCGTGCCTACTAACCCACCAGCTGTCCACATCGAAACATCCTTTGCTAGATTAGTAAGGAGTGCAATCCCGTCAGCAATCGCCTGAAGAAATAAGGAAACAGCTGCCCCTGCAAGCACAAGCTTAAAGGGTGACATACCCTGCTTATTCGAAGCTCCTATACTATATACAAAAATCATCGCGATACTTGAGCCGATAAAACAGGCTGCCATAATTGTCAGATGGGAGGTAACAGGTAAAAAGGCCAGCGCTGCAGCCAAGCCCATGTTGGCACCTGAAGTAAGTCCCAGCAGACCTGGATCCGCCAAAGGGTTTCTTGTCATTCCCTGCATTACCGCTCCTGCTACAGCAAGCGCACTTCCAACAAAAAAGGCTGCGATTACCCGAGGAAATCGAATTTCACGCAGCACTTCATAATATTCTCCACCAGATTGCCCAATGATCGCTTTGAATACATCTGAAAGTGTTGTCTCTGCCGCTCCCAGCCCAAGAGCCATACTGCTGACCGCCGTCAAGGCAGCGGCTGCAAGCATGATCTTCATTGAAAAAGAAAGCTTTTGATATGAAGCATTGATCATTGTTTTGACTCCTAACTATTGAATGGCAGCGAATGCTTCTTCAAACACTTTTAGCTGATGGTCAAGTGAGGATGCATCATTAAAGTAGAATGTCTTTGCGTCCACTTGGATCAAATGACCGTTTTGAACCGCGCCAATTTTTTTAAACCACTCTTTCTCAAGGAAGGATGTATCCTGTCCTTCACTCACTAAGCTCAGTAGTAAGTAGTCGCCAACATAATCCCCAAGTACTTCCTGAGAAATCGCATAGTACCCAGGCTCTAGTGCTGCTTCCTCTACCACTTTCGGCATCCTTAAGCCCATTGCCTGATACAATATTTCCGTGCCGCGGCCCCATGCATCGCCGAAGACATACATTTGTTTATCGTAGTTTTCTACAACCGTAATCGTCGCATCTTCTCCGATTTTCTCTTTAATTTTCGTTCCAGCTTCAGCCGCGCGTTTCTTGAAGTCCTCTACCCAAGCCTTTGCCTCTTCTTCTTTATTCAGCGCTTTACCGATTTCGATATGCTGCTGTAAATAATCGTACTCACCATAGGTAAATAACACAGTCGGTGCAATTTCAGCCAGCTTATCGCCGTTTTCAATATTATCAAAGCCGATGATTAAGTCCGGCTCCAGTTCAATAATTTTTTCGACATCCTCATTAGATACAACCGCTGCATCTTTTAAAGCCTCTTTGAATTGCGGGTTATCCGCTGCCCATGAATCTACCCCTACGATGTTTACCCCAAGCTGGATGACATCCCCTGTATACGCAGCTAATACAACAACACGCTTAGGATCTGCCGGCACTTCAATTTCTGTTCCATCTGATTTCGTATAAACAACTGTATCGTTTGATGATTTCTCTTTTGCAGTTCCTTCGCTGCTTCCTTTTTCCTCTTCATTACCGCACGCTGCTAACGCAAGCAACATTACTGCTACACATAGCCATAGCCATTTTTTCATGTTTTTGATCTCCTTTTAGTAAATGATATGTAATGCAAATTGGTTTTCCTGTTATTGGATCGTTGCCGATAATAGCGTCAATCTGGAATACCTGCCGCAGGACATCCGTCGTTATCACAGATTCAGCCGGTCCAGCAGCAACGACCTCGCCTTTTGATAAAGCGATCATATGATCCGAAAAACGAACAGCGTGATTTAAATCATGCAGTACCATGACGATTGTCCGCCCTTGCTCCCTGTTTAACGTCTGCAGAAGTTCCAACACTTCCAATTGATGAGCCATATCGAGATAGGTTGTCGGTTCATCTAAAAAGATGATTTCTGTATCCTGAGCAAGCGCCATCGCAATCCAAACACGCTGCCGCTGCCCGCCGGATAAGGCATCTACTGTCTGATAGCGGAAAGCTGCCGTATTCGTTACATCAAGCGCCCAGTCGATTACCTCCTTGTCTTTCTTAGATAAGGAGCCGAAGCCTTTTTGGTATGGGAATCGACCGTACGAGACGAGCTCCTCTACTAATAAACCATTATTCGCATCCTGTGTTTGCGGCAAAATGGCCATTTGTCTCGCCAATTGTTTCGTGTCCAGCGTATGGATCTGTTCCCCATCAAGGAATACTGCCCCCTTCTGGTAAGGAATAATCCGGGTCATCGCTTTTAATAGTGTTGATTTCCCGCATCCATTGGCACCAATGATTGTCGTTATTTGTCCGTCTGGTATATCGATGGACAACTGCTCTATAATCTTCCGCTTATCATAGGCAATTTCAATTTCTTGTACTGACAAACGCAAAATTTTCTCACCTCACTTGATAATGATAATCTTTATCATTTATAATAATCAACATATACATGAACTTTGTCAACACAAATTTAAAACAGATAAGAGGGAGAAAATGAATAGTTATGATGTAATTATTATTGGTGGCGGGCCTGCGGGGCTATATAGTGCGTTTTACAGCGGTCTGCGAAATATGAAAACGAAACTGATTGAATCCCAGCCTTTTCTCGGAGGAAAATTGAATCTTTACCCAGAGAAGATGATCTGGGATGCCGGTGGACAACCTCCCATTTTATGTCAGGACTTTAAACAACAGATCATCCAGCAGGGTCTAACATTTGAACCGACTATCCTGTTAAATACAAAAGTGGATTTCATTGATCAGGTCGGTGATATTTTTTGCATTACGACAAACGACGGAGAGGTTCATTTTTCAAAATCTGTTATTATGGCAGTCGGCGGCGGCATCATTACACCGCAAAAGCTTCCGTTAACAGATGCCGAAAAGTTCGAAGTAACGAATCTGCATTATACAGTGAAAAATTTATCCCGTTTTAAAGAGCAGCGGATTTTAATATCAGGCGGCGGTAATTCTGCTATTGACTGGGCTGTTGATTTACTTCCGCTTGCAAAGGAAATGACACTTATCTACCGCGGTGACACAATGAAGGCGCATGAAGCCCAGGTAGAAAAACTAAAAAAAGCCGGCGTTCGCTTCTGTTACGAGACAACGATTAGCTCCCTCCATCCAGACGCTGCCAACAGCCGGATTGAGAAAGTACGATTGTCGGATGAAGAGATTATCGAGGTCGACCATGTTTTAATTCACCATGGATATAATCAAGATGCTTCTCTATCCTTTGCTGGACAATGTACACCAACACTTGTGCACAATTATTACTACGAGGCGGATACTGCCGGAAAGACGTCAGTACCGGGGATTTTTGCAGCAGGCGATATCGCTTCCTATGACGGAAAGGTCAATCTGATTCTTGGAGCTTTCCAGGATGCTGTCAATGCCGTAAATAGCGCCAAACAATGGATTGATCCACAAAGTGAAAAGCATGCAATGGTGTCGTCTCATAATGATCGCTTTGATGAAAAAAACAAACAAATTATTGCAGGTATGTTAGGTATGGAGAAGGTGTAACGTTTTTTCGGCAAGTTTTATACCGGTCCCTTTTTTATAACAAAAAACCTTAAGCTATTGACTAATGATAAAAATTGTGTATAATACAGGGTAATTGCATAAGTTGAATGTTTTCTAGGGTTCCGCAACAATCCAGTTGGACTGGTCCGAGAGAAAACTCACGGCTTACGCTGTGGCACGGAAGGATAAAAGCCTGGGAGATACTGTTTTTAACAGTGTTCTCTCAGGCTTTTTCTTTTTGCCAAAAATAAATAAGGAGTGTTCTCGCATGAATACAAACTGGCTAAAGGTCTTTATCGCTGCATTTTTAGAAATCTTTTGGGTAATCGGATTGGCACATGCATATGATTTTTGGACATGGACTGGAACGATTATTACGCTCATCATCAGCAATTATTTAATGATCACTGCCGCACAGGTTCTCCCGGCTGGTACCGTTTATGCCGTGTTCGTCGGACTTGGTACAGCAGGAACAGTCTTTGCCGAAATCCTCTTCTTTGAAGAGCCCTTTGACTGGCGGAAAATACTGCTTATTGGCCTTTTATTAGTTGGGGTCATTGGTTTGAAGATGATTACAGAAAACAAAACAGAACAAGGAGCTGAACAGTAATGGCTTGGATTTCATTAATTATCGCAGGATTATTAGAAGCATTCGGTGTTGCAATGATTAACCAGTTAAGCAGAACACGTAACTGGCAAACCCTCCTTCTGCTGGTCTTAGGGTTTGGTTCAAGCCTTCTTCTGCTGGGCTATTCACTGCGAACGCTGCCAATGGGAACAGCCTATGCTATTTGGACGGGGATTGGTGTTGTAGGCGGAGCGATTATTGGTATGATTGTTTATGAAGAAGGTCGAGATTGGAAGCGGATTGTCTTTATCGCCATGATTTTAAGTGCAACAATTGGGTTAAAACTTATCTCCTAAAGGACTCTTAAAGAAAATTATCAGCCAGGGAGTATCAAGCATGTTTGATACTCTCTGATTGATATTTTAATTTGTTATTTACTGCTTTTATAAGGAAATTTTTGTAGAACTTTTACCGATTTTGTACCCTTTTGTATCTTTTGATGGACTTGTTTTTATCGGATTCTAAATATCCGTAACATTTTTATCATAATTAATTTAATTTTAATATTTACAAACTATTCATTATAATACAAAATAGTAGTAAGATAGATAAAAGGTTGTCGTTGTATTCCAAATTCATGTACATACCTATGATTGCATCCTCACCGATGCAATACTCTGAACCGCCGCTCTAGAGAGGTGGTTCTCTTTTTTTATTTTTACTAAATCAGTGTACCTTCTTTTCTTTTTACAGGTACACATAGTTCGCAAAAGTGATTGCTGATCATCTCACTGCTATACCTTTCCATGATCGGTTTATGATCTAATTCATAACCACTATTTTGTAAGCCCTCAAATACCTTTGCCCATGCTTCTTGAATATCCTCCGCTGTGTGTTTTACTTTATAGATGAGGTACTCCCCTCCTATCAACTCTCCTTCACTAACTCCTTCTTCAAGCCGAATATCCTGTGGAATGACAATACAAGCATCATATCTGCAATGTTCAGGCCGAGTTACAGCCGGGTGATCCTGTGGAATTCCAAATATGACAGTGTCGTTCATCAGGTCATTTTCCAATGCCCACTTCTTTATCTGTTCCATCGCCTTTTTGTTTTCAGGACCATAAGGACCTACTTGCCGCACATAGGCAATCCGATAATCAGGAATTTTTTCGATCTTCAATTTATCCGCTCCTTTTCCCTTTATGATGTCTACACTTTTCATGCTAGTTGATTATAAAATGATTTTCCAATACTTTTTTTAAATTGTGATACCTCATTTTTTGGAGGGAAATTGAAATTTTAATGTCTTTATTCTTAGATTCGTCTATATCGACAAAGAGGTTTTTAATATATTCTCTCTAATAAATAAATGAAATAATAAATAAGTAATTAGTTAACGCTCCGTAGTTTTCCCCGCTGAATATCCTTGAAACAACTGCCCGCCAAACGGCTCTAAGATATTGTCAACAAATTGTATAACGTTATGTTTATCTCCAGTTTTATAAAAATGATCAAACGCTTCTACAAATTCATCCGCACACTGCACGTCATAATTTTTTAATGCACGAACTACCCATTTTGATGTACCAATCCATTTACGATTTGTTCTTAATACAAATTCACTTACCAATTCAGCCAGCGTATTTGCTATAAATATTTCCTCTGCTCTATTAGAACTCCCGATAAAATCATGAAGTGCGTCTGTAATAAAATAACGCTTTGTATTGATTGTTTCTAAAGTCCATTCTTCAGGTCCTTTTTCTAACAGTTCTGTAGCTTCTTGTTTTATAGAATCAATTATTCCTTCATCTTTTAGGATGATGCCCTCACTTACCATTTTAGGCAATGAAGGTCTTGCTCTTTGACAATCACTTTTGAAATAATGTTTGTATGATTTTAAATCGTGCACAAAAACTTCTATGGCCCATCCAAAGTCTACTAGCGACTCCCGATACGGAGCAGTGCCGTTTTTTATAAAGATTATAATATCAAGATCAGATGTTTTAGTTGCCTCACCTCGGACCACACTTCCTGCCAATAAAGCACCCTCACACTCCGGAAAATACTTAGTAAGAAATTGGTGAGCTGCTTCCATCGGGGCTATTTTTCTCATTCACCCTTACCTCCATCTTTGAGTAAATTCATATTTATCATAACTATTAAACTATTATACTCTGTTTACCTTCCCAGTCTTTCAAATTGTCCATTTTCTTCCTAATCTTTATAATAGATACAAATACAAGAGTTATTTAAACAGAAAATGAAAAGAGGGATTGAATGAATATTCGCTTAGCAACCACAGAAGATATAGACCAGCTCATTCGCATGCGTTGGGATTTTACACTAGAGGACTATCCTGAAATGGTACAGAACGCCAATGGGTACACGTCATTTGAACAGGAATGCCGGGAGTTTCTAGTACAGGCGATTGCTGGTGAACGCTGGCATATATGGATTGCCGAAAAGGACGGTCAGGTCGTTTCACATATGTATATCGAGCTGATCGAAAAGGTGCCAAGACCCGGACGAATCACCCGCCCGTTTGCTTATATGACAAATGTCTACACGATTCCAGAATGGCGGGGAAAGGGAGTTGGCGGTAAGTTATTGTCACAGATCAATACGTGGGTAAAGGACAATAACTATGAATTTGTCATCGTTTGGCCAAGCGATGAAGGAACGGAATTTTATAAGCGGCATGGCTACAAACAATGCCAGGATCCTTTGGAATTTGTTCCTTCTTAAATCCGTTCTGTGTTATTCAGAAGAGAAATTGAAAATGTAAATAAAAATACGTCTAGACAATTTAGTTGTCTAGACGCCATTTTTAATGGATGAGTTGATTACTGCACATCTCTTTGATGAAAAACTTCATCAAGGACAGGTCACCTGTCAGCTCCGGATGGAAGGAGCATGCTAGCAGATGGCGGTCCCGTGCACAGACAATATCGCCTTCATGCGTTGCTAATACTTCTACTTCATTTTCCACAGCAGCGATTTTCGGTGCGCGGATAAAAACGGCTGGAAAGGAATCACTCACTCCTTGAATGGCAAGCTTTGTCTCAAAGCTGTCCACCTGACGGCCAAATGCGTTGCGGCGGGCTGCAATACGCATCTGCCCGATATGCGCCTCTTCCCCCTCCACTGTTTCAGCAAGCAAAATCAACCCTGCACACGTCCCAAATACCGGCTTATCTTTCGCAAAGCTTTGAAGTGCAGGCAGCATGTGCGCATAATCAATTAAGCGCCGCATCGCCGTACTTTCTCCACCAGGCAGCAGTAAGCCGGCAATCTCATCGAGCTGTACTATTTGCTTGACTGCCACCCCTTCTGCCCCGCATGCTTCAATTGCTTTAATGTGTTCCGTCACGGCTCCCTGAAGTGCCAATACACCAATTTTCATTACCAGCCACGCTCCTGCATGCGCTCTTCCTGCGCAAGCTGACGGATTTCAATTCCCTTCATTGGCGTTCCGATTTCCTTTGACACTTCAGCAATTAATGTATAGTCCTGATAGTGCGTTGTCGCCTGCACAATAGAACGTGCAAATTTTTCAGGGTTTTCTGCCTTGAAAATGCCGGATCCTACAAACACACCATCTGCTCCAAGTTCCATCATAAGCGCTGCATCTGCCGGAGTTGCCACACCGCCTGCCGCAAAATTAACAACAGGCAGACGTCCTTCCCGCTTAATTGCTAGTAGTACTTCATAAGGGGCTCCTAAATTCTTTGCCTCGGTCATCAGTTCATCTTCATTCATTGCCACAACCGCCCTTACTTGCGCATTTACTTTACGTAAATGCCGGACAGCTTCCACGATATTTCCTGTACCAGGCTCTCCTTTTGTACGCAGCATCGCAGCACCTTCTCCAATGCGGCGGGCCGCTTCACCGAGGTCGCGGCAGCCGCAGACAAACGGCACCGTATACTGGCTTTTCAGCAAATGGAACTCTTCGTCCGCTGGTGTCAGGACCTCACTTTCATCTATGTAGTCAACGCCCATTGCCTCTAATACGCGTGCCTCAACGATATGGCCGATTCGTGCTTTCGCCATTACCGGTATCGAGACTGCATTCATTACTTCCTCTACAATACGCGGATCTGCCATACGAGCTACCCCGCCAGCAGCTCGAATATCAGAAGGTACGCGTTCTAGTGCCATAACTGCCACTGCTCCTGCAGCTTCTGCAATTTTTGCCTGCTCAGCATTCACCACATCCATGATGACGCCGCCTTTTTGCATTAATGCCATTCCTCTTTTCACTACATCTGACCCTGTTAAAATTGACATTTTCATTTCACTCCTTAAGGTTACTATACTGCTCATTATAAATAATTCTGAACTTTTAGAAATAGTCAATTTCCGATAATTTAAAGAGGTCAGTTGAAATTTCAATACATTACCGAGGTAATTTTGTAACAAATATGATTATTAGAAGGAAATTTTTTACCGAAAGAGGAAGTAATTATTATAGGGAGTGAATAATTCGGTGAAGAGTACCTGATTTTCTATTCAATCAAAGAGAAATCAAACAAGCATACTATTATGCGAAAAATGGAGGTAGCTATATGAATCAAACATTAAAACGAGTAGGAACGCTTTACCTTCCTGTCACTGATGTGGAGCGTTCAACTGAATGGTATGTGCAGAAGCTGGATGCCGATCTTACCCATCAGGATGAGGAAAAAGCCATTTTAAACCTAGCTGATCTAAGTATTTTTCTTGTGAAATCACCAGCAGATGAAAGTGCCAATTTTGTAGATGCAGCTGGACAAGAGCGCTGTTCCATGACATTTGAAGTCGACGGTTATTCTGCTCTCCAGTCGCTGCGTAATGAATTCCTCGAAAAAGAAGTGGAAGTCGGTGAAATTGAAAACCGCGGGCATGCCGGCAGGAACTTTATTTTTAAAGATCCTGATGGCAATAAATTCGACGTTTGGAGCGAGCTGAGCCCGAATTTCAAGAGGAATTTGTTTATTTCATAATAAAAAGAGCGAAGCAATTATCCCATTGCTTCGCTCTCTTTACTATAAATCCACTGTCAAATCCTTCACATACACAGCCGTCCCGGAAATCGAAATGGCCATCTGCTCATCTCTTTCCTCAATATGGACATATACCTTGCCGTCCTTATCGATTTCATGTCCCTGCTCCATAATCAGTGTTGCAGGCAGCGGTAGTTCAGGTTCTACATACGTTTTATAATAGGCACCCATTACACCAGAGGCAGTTCCGGTAACCGGGTCCTCGATCGTGCCCGAAAACGGTGAAGAGAAATGACGGCTATGCAGCATGCATTCTTCATCTCTTGTTTCAAAACAGATAGGATGAATCGACATGTGCGGCATTTCCTTCAACACCTCGGGAAACGCTTCGGTATGAGGAATCATGCTGGAAAAGCTATTGATGCTTTTTACAGGCACAATAAGCGTCCAGATACCAGTACTTCCATAAACGATCGGCAGCTCATCGTGAAGATCCTCTTCCTTTAATCCAATTACTTCAGCAAGCTCTTTCTTACTCCCGGAAAAGGCTTGAAATGCAGGGGCTGCGTGCTGCATGGTGATGACTAGGCTTCCATTTTCCTCCCGTGTTTGAATTGGCAGCACGCCCGCTTTTGTATCAATCGTAAAGGACTGCTTTGTTAACTTCCCTTCTCTGTATAGCGCAAAAATTGTGCCCATCGTTGCATGCCCGCATAAATCATTTTCATGTCCCGGGGTGAAATAGCGGATGCCGAAATCTGCCTTGCTCGTCGGTAAGACAAACGCAGTCTCGTTAAAACCTACTTTTCTCGCAATCTCCTGCATCTGTTTATCTGTCCATTGTCCGCCGTTTAATACGACACCAGCCGGATTCCCTTTTCCCGGTGTTGTACTAAAGGCATCGATATGTAGTACTGTTGCGTTCGTCATGTTTCCTTCTCCTTTTTATGAGTTACTTTTACTGCTATGTCTCTAGTTACAATTTACATGATTATCATTCTTTTAAACATCTTTTATTTTCCTAAAGCAGCTTATGATATTGGATTAATGCCGTTTCCACTCCATAATAGATGTCTGTGCCGATGCGGCTGACTTCCTGAAAACCAAGTTTTTGCATCATCCTTCTGGAACGGCTGTTCGTCTGGTGGGTTTCCGCTAATATTTTTGTAACCCCAAGCGTTTCTTTCGCATAACTAAATAGCTTTTTAGCTGCAGCGGGTCCTACTCCCTTTCCCCACAGTGCAGTTTCTCCAATGGCAATTCCGAACTCAGCCGTCCCATAACGAATATCCGCCAAATCTGCATAGCCAATGAGCCGTCCTTCAAATTCAATTCCTATTCGCAGAAAATGATCCATTCTCCCGTTTACACAAGTTGCCCACCATTGATAGAGCTCTTCTTCCTCTCTGCTCAGTTCCCAGCTGTTCGCAAAACAAAATTCCATATCCCGGCTCCACTCGACAACTCGGCTAAAATCCTTTAGACGGAGAGGACGGAGTTGAATCTGCTCGGCAATTTGCTTGCCTACTTCCAAGCTTTTTCCTCCTTTGTATGTGGTTTCTGCTTACAAAGAAGCAGACAACCCGAATAAGCTGTCTGTATGCAGCACTCCTATTTTTATATTCGAATACACCCGCTTTCATCCCGTCTATTGTAAAGTAAGCAAAAATAATATCCATATTATAACTTAAAAATAAAACGCGGAGAAAATTACATTCTCTTTTGGAAAAACCACTAATCCTCTACCTGTATTGCCAAAAATTACACCGCCCTTCTAAGTACTAATCAAGCATTTTTTTGGTTATCTTTACTATTAGACGAGTTCCTACTCCTTCATTGTAAAAGGGACTAAAAAGAAATCTTTTTAGTCCCCTTCTTTTGAGGAATACGCAGATGGAAAGATGCTTCTACACAAGCATCCTTTCGTTAGTGGCTGTGATTTTTCTTAGGTTCGAACGTTTGACAGCACGTTTCCCCTGATGTACTGGCCTTTTCAGTCGCACTGCGAACGTCAAAATCCGCCGCAAACTCCGTGTTATTTCTGCTGCGGGCATTTTCTGTACGGTCTACAAGGATCTTTTCGGCACCGCATAAATTTCCTTTTTCATGAAACAGACAATTCGAGATCGTACAGCTTACTTCTACATTCGGCATAATACTCCTCCTTATGATTTCAATATGAAAAGTACAAAATGACTGCACTTCATTTTCGTACTTCTCATTCTGTAGCTTGTCCAGTTTCAATCAATTTTATTTTCCTTTTTATCTTCTCTCCCTTTTATTTTCCATAACCATTGGACTTTTAACTTTATACAATCAAAAACTTTTGACGAATCATTTATACATAAACAATGCTAAAAAGTAGTTTGTTTGATTGAAATTTCTTTTTTAGTTACGCATTGCAAAAATCTTCCTTTGGATTTCAATTAATTTTTTTAAATATACATTCTTTCTCATAATCTTGTATTATTTTTTTTGCTTTACAAGCGTAATAAATAGGGTTTCTATTCTATTTACGGTATAATGAAATTGATATTTATATTAATTAATGGATAAGCTTTCACTCTATTTTGATAACGAAAGTAAGAGAACAAAACAAGTATTGCTTGTAAGAAACATCAGAGCCTATCAATTATCTTTTAGATTTAAACTATCTATAATGCGCGAATCTATTTAGTATTGCACGGCAACTCATAGTACAGACTTTTTGTAACTATCTAATTGGGATAAGGTGAAGTAAAAAATGACAATTCTTCTTGTGGACGATAATTCAGTAAATTTATTTGTAATCGAAAAAATACTTAACAACGCTGGTTACACTGATTGTGTATCACTGAATTCAGCAATGGAGCTATTTGATTATTTGCATCTGGACGATGCAAACGTATCCAGCGGCGCAGTTGACTTAATTCTGCTGGATATTATGATGCCTGAAATTGATGGACTAGAGGCATGTAAGCGTATTAAAGAGGATGATCGATTCAAGGATATTCCCGTCATTTTTGTAACAGCTCTTGAAGATAAAAGTAAGCTGGCTGAAGCATTAGACATCGGGGGAGCAGACTACATCACAAAGCCTATTAACAAAACAGAGCTGCTGGCGCGTATGCGTGTAGCACTTCGCCTTAAATCAGAGCTGGATTGGCATAAGCAGCATGAAAAGAAAATTCAATACGAGCTGGATTTAGCGACGCATGTACAGCGAAGCTTATTAAGCCCTCCTCTTTCAAAAGAAAATTTACAGATTGAAGTTACATACATGCCTTCTTCCAATCTTGCTGGTGATATGTATTATTGGCATAAAATCAGCGAGCACCGCTATGCCGTCATTTTACTGGATATGATGGGACATGGGATTTCGGCATCATTAGTTTGTATGTTTATCTCTTCTGTACTGCGTGAAGCCGTCAAACAGCTGGTCGAGCCCGAGCTGGTGATTAAGGAATTAAACCGCTATATGGCACTCCTGCAGGATGATGGGAAACAGGATATGCCTTACTATTTTACAGCGATTTATCTCGTAATTGATACAGAAAGCAATACAGTAGAATATGTGAATGCCGGCCATCCTGCGGGTTATGCACTTGTTGATAATAAAGAGCTTGTTCCGCTTGAAAAAGGATGCTGGGCAGTAGGCTTTTTCGATGAAATTAAAGTGACAAAGCAAACGCTGAAATATACAACTGATTTGCAAATCGTTTTATTCACAGACGGCTTGCTAGAAGCGATGGGACCATGCGAAATTGAATCAGAGAAGCAAATTGCTGCTGCTTCCTCTTCCAAATGGACAAATTTCCAGGAAACCGTTAATCAGCTCCTCTCTAAAGAAAAGCAGCTGGATCAGCCGGACGATATTTGTATTCTCATGCTGCAGGCACAAGGAAAGTAGAATAAAAGGTTTTGTATCCAGTTTTAGTAAAACGCTTTCTTTTCAAGAAAAAAATGAAATCTTGCTGCGGCAGGCGTAATAGCATAATTACATTTACGTACAGAGAGGTTTTCCAGGAAGTATAAATTTCTGGAAAGCCTCTTTTTTCTTTCCTGCAGAATCAACCTACTTATTCAGGAGCTGAAAAAACAAAGTCGAATAGGCTTTCCTGACCTGGGGAGGAAATGATAGAAAATGTATAAAGTCCTTTAGGCATATATCCTTCTTCATATACTGCTGCAAATGTTTTGGACTGACCGGGCGATAAATGTCCATTGTTCCATATTCGTTGATCAGGCGTTAAAATACGCCAATCAAATGAGGATTCTCCCTTATTCGTAAATCTATACACGACCTCTTCGCCAACTGTTTCCACATAAAATTCATTTTGATATTCTTGTGGTGCTACAGCATCTTTATAGTGGACAAGAAGCGGTTTTTCATTCTCCCAGGAAGAATCACCAATATATCCGCTCTGTGTCGGAAAAATCTCTTTTTCCTCCTGCTTTATTGCCTCCTGCAAAATAAGACCCGTGTTAATCGCAATATCCTCTTTCTTTCCATCTTCAGCCTGGCAGGCAGCCAGTATTGCTGCACACACTGCAGCTATTAGCAGCTTATTTCCGTTACTCATTGTCAAGTCCTCCATTAAAATCCCGTTCTTCTCCAAGGAATATTCGATAAACTCGCTTAATTTCCTGTTATATTCGTGATTTTTTC
>JAPSKP010000068.1:16425-17744 GCA_031181585.1 Lysinibacillus sp. | reverse complement strand
TTGTATATCCCGCCGACAATGAGTCCAACTCCGCAGACGTCTGCATTAGCTGATTATTTAGAGCACCCTGCAGAAGCTTTTGCGTATTACAAAAAGCACGGTGTTACACAAATGATTGCGGAGAAAAAGCATATGGGTAGCCGTGCGGTGATTTTCGTGGCGAACGATGAAAAAGTTACAAAACAGCTGCTGAATATCGAATCACTCGGTGTGATTACGACACGAACAGGGCGTGCATTCTTTGAAGAAAATTTACAGCGAGATGTTTTACAAGCGATTCATCAGGAGCTCCTGACGAAAAATTACTTTGATCAATTCCAAACAGATTACGTGCTTATGGATGCTGAAATTCTGCCTTGGAATTTAAAAGCACATGGCTTAATTGATCAGCAATATGCCAATGTTGCAGAACAAGCACTAATGGACCGGCACTTGTTGTTAAACAAGCTGCAAACAACAGAGAACGTTGATGTTTCCAATTGGGTTGATGAATACGCACATAAGCTAAAAAATGCTGCACGTTTTGATGCTGTTTATCAAAACTACTGCTGGCCGACAAATGATATCCAAGGCATTCAAATTGCTCCGTTTCATATTTTGGCCCATAGTCAAACAACACATTTTGACAAACCGCATACATGGCACATGGAGATGAATGCCTTGTTAGCTGAGGATAGCTCATTATTTATAGAAACAGAATACCGTCTCATCGAGTCAGAGCAGCAAGAGGAAGAAGTAATCGCTTGGTGGAAGGATATGACGGAGCTTGGACATGAGGGAATTGTCATCAAGCCTTTCCACTTTGTCGAAAGACGGAAAGGAAAGCTATTACAGCCGGCGATCAAGGTACGCGGGCGCGAGTATTTACGCATCATTTATGGGATGGATTACACCGATGAAGCACAGCTAAAGAATTTAAAAAAGCGCAATCCTTCTAGAAAAATGCGCAATGCCCTGCAGGAATTTATCCTCGGCATGGAAGGGATTGAACGTTTTGTACAGCAAGAAAGCAGTGCCCGTGTGCACGAATGCGCTCTCGCTGCCCTAGCACTTGAAAGTGAACCGATTGATCCGCGTTTATAAAAGTTTACATGAAAAAGAAGCCCAGCTGCCAATTTGTAAATCGGCTGCCGGGCTTCTTTATATTTACATGATTGTCCCCCCTGAACGTTCGATTTAAACGGCCGCTCATGTTCCCCTCTGCCCTATAATTGCCCTTTACTGCTTTTAACGTACTCCGTTTTAATCCGCGTACACTCACTAATACTCTGCATCACCGCGCTGCCAAAACTTCTTACATCCTCCAAGTAGTCATAGCC
>JAPSKP010000068.1:0-16325 GCA_031181585.1 Lysinibacillus sp. | reverse complement strand
GTTCCCCTCTGCCCTATAATTGCCCTTTACTGCTTTTAACGTACTCCGTTTTAATCCGCGTACACTCACTAATACTCTGCATCACCGCGCTGCCAAAACTTCTTACATCCTCCAAGTAGTCATAGCCGGGTGGTAAACCGAAGCTATTGAATGCCCGGACAGCGACAACTTCATATTGCGGAATGACCAGCAAGGTAACTCCTGTATATCCTAATAGCTGATAGGCCCCTGCTGGGATATGCGGACTTATCTCCATTCGCTCAGCTTGTAGGCCTTGTTCTTTTTGTACAAACCACAGATAGCCGTTTTGCGGGTAATGATTGGGAACTGTCATAGGCGTTTGTAATGCTGTGGCCAAATGAAAGATTTCTTCTTCTACAACTTGTTGCCCATTCCATTTCCCTCTATTTAAATGAAGCTGACCCCAAGCAGCCAACTCACGAACCGATACATACATATTCATCTGCGAGCCATCTGTATTATCACTTGTATTCCACGCTGGATCATCTAGATAGCGGATGACTTCCGCAAAATTATCCTGCATCTCTTCATACCATCCGGTTTCATGGTAATGTAATGGATGAAACACCTGCTCCTGTAAAATGGCCGCAATGTCTTTCCCGGCAGCCACTTTCACAATTTGTGTGAGCAGTTCTACCCCGATTCCACGGTATGCCCACCCTGTACCCGCCTCAAACTCCTGGATGACTTTACCGTTCACTTTTTGGAGCCCATGCGTATGCGTCAGCAGATGGCGGATTGTGACATTTTCATATACTGCTTCTTTGTATTCAGGTAAGTAAGCTGTAAGCGGGTCGTCGATAGCGGCGATCATTCCCTGTTGTACCGCAAAAGCGATGGCAAAACCTATGTATGATTTCCGAACAGATGCAATATGAAATTGCGTATCTTCTTGAATCAGCCGAGCATTCGCTTCTTTAGATTGGGTCCCCCAGTACTGCTCCAGCACTACATTCCCCTTATGTATGACCATTACACCACCGCCTGTGCAGTCAAGCTGGCTAGCCGAATCTTTCACATTTTGCAAAACATTAGTAAACTCTTTTTTATAACCATTCATTACTACACCAGCCCCTTATGTATTCTTACTAAAGTTTAACGAGATGACTGTCATTTTTTCTTTACAGTCATTGGAAGCCATTATGCTTCTCATCGCAAAGTTATCCTTCGTTGTTGAGCCTATATAGGTTCGTGCATCAAACTCCTTTTGCAATCTATACAATCCAATCTGGTGCAGATTTTTCCCCAATCCTTTTCCTTTAAACTTTGGATACATACCAATCCAAAACATGCGCCCTTCCCTGTCTGTATTCGGCTCTATATGAGGGAAAACTACCCCCGCAGGCTCATCTTTTACGAAATAAACGGTAAACATATGATCCGCTTGTGCCGGCAGCTCCTCTGTCATCTGCGCTAAAAATACATTCGCATCCTGATAACTGCTTTGCATAGTTTCCGCTAAAAAGGCAATCGACCGCCTCCCGGTAACCGGCCATACTTCAAAGGAAAGATCGGGTATCGCTATTGCGTCTGCTAATGATCTTAAATAGATCACCCTCTCACCTTCTATTGTCATATGTTCCCTTACACTGCTCATTTTGTGTAAAAGTTTCAACGGACACTGGAGTCTCACTGTGTTGTGTGTCTGCTCATCAATCTTATTGATCAGTGTTATGATAAGTGCATCGATCTCTAAAGCATGCTGTAGTTCAGTCTCCACCGTTTCTAAAATAATAGAATGATTACTCTTTATACTATGTACACCTGCTTTATGTAATTCTTTAAGTAATGCCTCCATCTATCGTCACCTCTCTTTTTCATAAGTACTCCAAGCAAACAGTAGACATATCTATAGAATGATAGTATCCCTCACACTAAAGAAATTGAATGGTTAAATGCAGATTTCTATCTTCTTTAGAGAGGGGCATCATCGATAATTGCTGCATATTTTTGTCGTAAGTAAACATATATTTTTGATTTCCATCCCTTTTTACGGAAAACCTTATTCGCTCTGAAGCTATAGAAGCGAAATTTTTATCAATCGCAGCCTTACGTACTCTTTCGTTCTGGTCTTCTATATGATTCTCTTTACTATACACACTTGGGTTGTGCTCAGGAGTAGCGAAGATGAGAAGATGCAGAGGCTTATCCGAATAATTATGATAACCATGTACATAGTTGTTCCAGCCAAATACGATTTCATTTACATTCGCTTTTAGTTGCTGGTCAAAAGAAATATCATATGTTAGTTCGCCATCGAGAACAATTGCATGATCCTCGCCGTGTGGATGAAAGTGTGCGGGAATTCCTTCCTCCCCCTTATCCAATTGAAAGTAAAGGATACGATGATTTAAATCTTCACTTTCCCATACTTTTATGTATTTTTCGTTTGAATCCATCAAAGTTCTTATATTAAACGTTTCCATTTTATCCCCTCTCTTTATTGCATCATAACGGAATTTTCGATAGCGGGCTTCAGTTAACAATAACGATATTTGTTTTACGCAGTTATCTTGGTAATGCCACCATCTAACCCTATTTCAATTCACTTTATATTAGTTTACATAATAATTTTATTGAATAAAATTCGATCTGTTTTTTATAATAGGTCTTTCATTTAAAAAGGATTATTGAATCCAGTGCGGTGGCGGCTGAATGTGCGGAGGCAATATCGTTTTGTCATCGCCTTTTGCTGAATTAATTTGCATTTGCGTTAAAAACATACTTGTAGAGAGGTTCGCACCGCTTACATTGGCATCACGCAAGTCTGCCCCGATAAAATCAACACCTCTTAAATCCGCTTTTTGCAAATCTGCAGCTATTAAATAAGCACCTCTAAAGTCAGTCATTCTTAAGTCTTTCCCTTTTAGATTCTTGCCCATCCAATCAACGCCCCTGCAGTGCTTTCCATTCTTGTTCATATGGCCGCTTGAAATCAGCTCACTGCGGATGTATTCACTTGCTTCTAAAAGCAGTTCATTTACCGGCATACGGCAGCTTATTATATCCAACGACAATAAACTATCGGCATCTAGATCAGCCAAGTGCTGTAGCTTTTCCAGTTGCTCGGTTAAGCGATTTTTCAAGGCTGGTGAAATATGATAAGTTAGGGCTTCCGCAGTAAATGCAATCATTTCATATAGCTGTTCCATCACGGGAAATACAGTAAACATTTTATTGGCGATTTCGGGATGTTCCTGCCAGCTTTGACCATTAAATGTGCCCTGCGAAACTTTTTGACCGGCACCTAAGCAATCGAACACTGTACACCCCTTAAAACCTATATCCCGTAAATTTTGATGGGTTTTACAGCGAAAATCTTTCTGTAAGTTAGGACAAGGCGTCCCCGCAGTCTTATTTATTGCAAAATCGCTTGATGCCATAATATTAAGTGCTACGCAGCAAAGTCCAAAACATTTTGAGCAATCCGCTTGCAAAGTTCCTCTAATTTTTTTAGCTGTATGATTGTCCATTTGTATTCCCTCTTTACGTTTCTACTTAGTTAATATATACATTTCTAAAATCTATTGTACATCAATTTTCCACAATTTGGTTCAATTGTTTAAAAACAAGCTGGTCGTTTTCGCAATGTTCATTAAACTTCCCATTTATATCTATTTACTATCATGTGTGTTGCTGCTATTCACTAAAAGATGAGCAGATTGCTTTTCAATGTCCAAGAACGCAAATCGCGTATTTAATTCCGTCTAAAAGGAACAGATAGATGCTATTTAGTTTTTCTAAGCACAAAAAAGGCAAGATCCAAATTGGATCTTGCCTTTGAATAGTTTACGAATTAAGCTTCTTGTGCTTTGTTACGTAATACCATTTGCAGGATACCACCGTGACGGTAGTAGTCTACTTCTACTTCTGAGTCGAAACGAGCAAGAGCTTTGAACTCTTTAACAGTTCCGTCTTCAGCTTTAGCAGTTACAGTTAGGATGTCACGTGGTTTTACATCGTCAGTAATGTTTACTGAGATTTCTTCACGGCCAGTTAAGCCTAAAGTATCTGCTGATTCACCTTGCATGAATTGAAGTGGTAATACACCCATCATTACAAGGTTAGAACGGTGGATACGCTCGTAAGATTGTGCGATTACAGTTTTCACGCCAAGTAGGAATGTACCTTTCGCAGCCCAGTCACGAGATGAACCCATACCATAGTCGTTACCAGCTAATACTACTAAGCCAGTACCTTGTTCTTGGTATTTCATACATGCATCATAGATGTACATTACTTCGTTTGTTGGCCAGTAAGTAGTGAAGCCACCCTCTGTACCTGGTGCAACTTGGTTGCGGATACGGATGTTCGCGAATGTACCGCGCATCATTACTTCGTGGTTACCACGACGAGAACCGTAAGAGTTGAAGTCACGGATTGCTACGCCGTTTTCTTGTAAATATTTACCTGCTGGAGTATCTTTACCGATTGAACCAGCTGGTGAAATGTGGTCAGTTGTGATTGAGTCACCGAACTTCGCCATTACGCGTAAGCCATCTAAACCTTTGATTGCTTCAGGCTCTTTAGAAAGACCAGTGAAGAATGGTGGGTTTTGGATGTAAGTTGACTTGTCATCGAATGTGTATAGAGATTCAGTTGAAGTCTCGATTTCATTCCATTTTTCGTTAGCAGTAAATACTGTTTCGTATTCTTTTTGGAATAGTTCACGAGTTACTACTTTGTTTAATACTGCGTTTACTTCTTCAGTTGATGGCCAGATGTCAGCGAAGAATACTTCTTTACCTTCTGGAGTTACTGCGATTGCGTCTTTTTGTAAGTCGATATCTACAGTACCAGCTAAAGCGTAAGCAACAACCAATGGTGGTGAAGCTAAGAAGTTAGCTTTTACTAATGGGTGTACACGACCTTCGAAGTTACGGTTACCAGAAAGTACTGAAGTTACGAATAAGTCGTTAGATTTGATTGCATCTTCGATTTCAGGAAGTAATGGACCTGAGTTACCGATACATGTTGTACAGCCGTAACCAACTGTGTTGAAGCCGATTGCATCGAAGTATTCCTGTAAACCAGAATCTTCTAGGTAACCAGTTACTACTTTAGAACCTGGTGCTAAAGAAGTTTTTACCCATTTAGCAGGCTTGATGCCTAACTCAACAGCTTTTTTAGCAACCAAACCAGCAGCTAAAAGAACGTATGGGTTAGATGTGTTCGTACAAGAAGTGATCGCTGCGATCGCTACTGCACCAGCAGGAATTTCTACATCGCCTTCTGCAAATTTAGCAGTAGATGTTTTTGTGAATTCCTCTTCAGTTAAACCGAAACCTTGAGTACCTTGTGGAGCTACTACTGATTCACGGTAAACGTTTTTCATTTGAGTTAAAGGAATTAAATCTTGTGGACGTTTTGGACCTGAAAGGTTCGCTTCGATTTCAGCAAGGTCTAATTCGATTACATCAGTGTAAACTGGTTCTAATGATGGGTCGAACCACATGTTGTTAGCTTTTAAGTAGTTTTCTACTACCGCGATGTGCTCTTCGTCACGACCAGTTAAACGCATGTAGTTTAATGACTCGTCGTCGATTGCGAAGAAACCACAAGTAGCACCATATTCTGGAGCCATGTTAGAGATTGTTGCACGGTCAGCAAGTGGTAATTTAGATACACCAGGACCGAAGAACTCAACGAATTTACCTACTACGCCGCGTTGACGTAATACTTGAGTTACTTTAAGTGCTAAGTCAGTAGCTGTAGTTCCGTTTGGAAGTTCGCCTACTAATCTTACACCGATAACTTCTGGAATTGGGAAGTATGAAGGTTGGCCAAGCATACCTGCTTCAGCTTCGATACCACCTACACCCCATCCAAGAACACCGATACCGTTGATCATTGTTGTATGAGAGTCAGTACCCACTACTGAGTCTGGGAATGTTTCGAAAGTACCGTCAGTGTTTTCTTTAACGTGTACGATTGGAGCTAAATACTCTAAGTTAACTTGGTGAACGATACCAGTTGCTGGTGGTACAGCACGGAAGTTATCATAAGCAGTTTGAGCCCATTTTAAGAAGTTATAACGCTCAGCGTTACGTTCGAACTCAAGGTCCATGTTCGCTTGAAGCGCAGCTTCGTTACCGTATTTGTCAACTTGTACTGAGTGGTCAATTACAAGGTCAACAGGGATTGCCGGGTTGATTTTCGCTGGGTCTCCACCCATTTCCTTCATAGCTGAACGTAAAGAAGCTAAGTCTACTACTACTGGTACACCAGTGAAGTCTTGTAATACTACACGTGAAGGTTTGAATGGTACTTCAGCTTCAGTGTTAGCGTCTTTGCCCCATTTAGCTAATTCGTTAACGTGATCTTCTTTGATTACGTAACCATCGTATTGACGTAATACAGATTCTAATAATACTTTAATTGAGTAAGGAAGGCGTGATACATTTGCAATACCAGCTTCTTCGATTGCAGCAAGACGGTAGTAGTTGTACTGTTTACCGTTTACTTCGAAAGACGCGCGGCTATTGTGTAAGTTCTCTTGTGCCATTTTGTGTGTCCCCCTAGATTTCATATTGAAAAGGCTGTGTAAAGCTTCTTTTCTCCATCACTTATCATAGCGCACTTTCATACATAAGTAAATTACATTAATATTATCTTTTCCGATAAGTTTTCTTTATGACTTATTAAAAACGTGTCATTTTTACGCATGAGCGAGCAAAAATCGCCGTAACAGAAATTATTCTTGCATAACTTTTATCCTATTTCCTTAAAACAATCATATATTTTTGCAACCGTATGACTATACAGCGCAAAAAAATCGCTTGACTCCATCTGTATGCTATCACTGATTGTCACAATCAATGCATTCGTTTGCAGTTCAAATGGAAGATCTTTAAGTAAAGTAAGAATTAACTCATCGCACCAGGCTTGACTTTCTTCCTCTTCTACATACGGGTATCTCGTCACGATCATGATCGTATTTTCATGAAGCTGTGCAAAAATGTAGTGATCATCTACCTGCCGAATGATTTCTTCTTCCAGCTTGTCCTTTATGATCATCATAAAGTGAAGCCAATTGACTTGATTTACTTCTTCCCTGTTTTTCACTTGGATATGCGTACAATACAAAAATTCTCCGTCTTTCGTCTTGTTGAAAAATTCTTGTCCCTCCCGCAGAAAATACTGTAATGGATAAGTACTTTGCTCCGGTGCAGAATTTTCATAAGCAGCCCCTATTTGATAAGCCCATTGATAACGTAAAACAGAAACTTTCAATTGATCCCTTACTTCATCAATAAGAGGCTTGTACGCTCCGCCTGAAATATACTCAAGCTGCGTCTGGATATGCTCACTTAAATATGTCGCATAAAGCAGCGCCTCAGGTTTTTCAAATAACGGTAACAGTTTCTGATAAATACCTAACCCCTGCTCCACTTCCCCCTGCTGGATCGCAAGTGTCGCTCCCAGAACCGAGACGAGTACTTTTTCTCCTGCTGTCTGACAATATTCAAGCCGCCACTTATAAAATTCTACATAGCTTTCTGCCTCCGCCAAATATTGGCCGTCCAGCAAACTAATGACAAGCTGCAGCTGTGCGTTGCGAAGAGAGAAATAGTCTTCAAGCTCCATGTCCTCCACAAAAAAATAAGCCATTTTCGCATAATCGATGGCACGCCGATAATTCTTTTCCTTTAAATATAAATAACTTAGAATCTGATAATAGACTCCCAGCAGTTCATAATCACCCTGCATTTTTGCTATTGGAATGTCATGCTCAATCCGTGCCTTCGTTTCAGCTGTTTTGTAATTAAAGGTTACCGCCATCCCTAAAACCTTCGCAAGACGCAGCTTATACTCAGGTAACTGCTGCTCATCCATTAACTTCTCTGCATGGTGCAGTACTGTCATTGCCTGGATGAATTTCATATCATTAAAATAGCATAGGAATTGATCTAAATAACACCCTAACAAGGCAGGCAAATTGTTTGTTTGGAAAAAATAGCGCTCTTGCTTTTTCAGTTCTAGTATACCCGCTGCGTCAGACGAATAGTTACTGAGACGGCTCATCCTTTTTGTACACCTCCCTGTAGCTTAAAAAGTTATAGATTTTTTTGGCATTAAAAATTGCGTCTTCAATAACCTGTTTAATAACTACCCGGTCTTTTTCTGCCGCTGTCATCAAAACTCTAAGCTCACGGGCCTGCATGCTGGCAAATTCTTTTGGATAACCCTCGCTGCTCTTTTTCTGCTCTAAAAATAACATATAAAAATCGGAATCCAAAAAATGATGCATTTCTGTACTTTCCCGTAATTTCGGTGAGCATACTTGGTGATACCAGTAAAACAAAGCATTTGTTAAATAAATGCTTGCCACAAATAGCAGACCGGTGTTTCCTCTGTAATTGTGCTTGAAATTTGCGACTGCATTCAAATTTTGTAATGCAGCAAGCAAAAAATCAGTGGAAGGATAGATCATTCGCTGCTCAATATCAATGATTAACGAGCTATCATCATTGGAAAGGTACTGCCAAATATTAAACGCGACTCGTCTTGTCAACAAGATATCGGATCCTTCTAATAGAAGAAGGTCCCGAATATGCTTGTACTCATCTGCAAGCCTTATGAATTCACTTAGCTGCTCCTCGTTATCCAAAATATATAAAGAGTGATGCTTTCTTATCAGGTCTTGCATAAAAAGACCCCCATTTATCACTTGTAGTTTTCTTAATTTTCTCACAAGTAATAAAAATACACAACGAATACACTGGAAATAAATACAATTACGAAAGTTTCATCCAACGCTGAATGAAAATAGACGTGACGCTGCGCAGCTTTTCATAGCGGTTGGAAAACTTCAGTGTAAAGTAAAACGTCTGCATAAAATGAAGAATATTCGTCCGAGCTCTGAACCACTCCTGTGTATAGCCAAGTTCATAGCTGTACATCTCCAGCTTATCGAAAACCTGCTCTACCCATTCAACAAGGATCTCTTCTTCAAAGCCCTTTTGAATCAGCCCGTCTATTATTTTTACAAAGCGTTCTTCCTCATCATCTGTATAGACACGTCCCTTCCAGGAAGCTTCTTTCACTTCCTGAAGGATGTACGGTGCATGTTTCATATCAAAATAGCGGTGCTGGATCACTGCACCCAGCAGGTCACTTACATGGGCAATCGAATGTGCCCATCCTTTTTCATCGTTTACAAAGCTGCGCAGATCCCGCTCGCGTGCAATGAACTGAAGGGCTTGCTTCGTCACATTCTCTAAGGATTTTTCATCTAAAAGCTCAAGCTGGCGATCTGCATGTAAAATAGCAGTCAGCCATAGCGCAGAGAAAGACCTTGTAAATACGAAATCGCTCTCCGCTTCACCAATCCCTTTTAATAAATAGTTCTGGCCAACTAGTGTATCTGCGAAGTTTTTCAGTATCTCATGCGGAATTTGATCGGCTGACAATAATTCAACAAACAGTCGGTAATTATATAAATCCCGAACCTCCCCATTTGGGTGTCCAATATGTTGAAGCATCTCGTCAAAAAAATGAGGATGCTGCTGTATGTAATTGCTGCGCTCTTCATAAGGTAAGGCGAGCACCTGCTGGTAATGTATCATCAAAAAAATTCCTCCTAAATCCATCGTTAGTGTCATTGTAGAAGACAACGCCCGATTTTTCTAGGAGAAAGGATTATTCACTATTCAATTTAGATAAAAAGCATCTTCTGCTTCGAACAACTCGCTTACTTCGATTACCTTATCAGAAAAGCTATTTACAAGCTCCATGTCCACGGTATTAATCAAATTTGTCAGGACAATAGAGGTGCATTCAAACTTTCTTTTCTTTTTCATCGCATTAAAGCCTTCTATAAACCTGCTCGATAGAAAGCTAGAACCATCTGTAACAAATAGGATATCCGCTTCGTTAAATTCACTCTTTCCTAAAATATCGAGAGAGGCACGCAAAGGTTTTTCATAGTTCGTACCACCGCCTAGAAACTGATTGCTAAAGCGAATAATTTCCTTTGAGGTGGAACGTCCCTTCGGAAAAATAAGAATGTCTCCAATATCACTGGCAAATGGAATAATAGCGAAATCACGCTTTTGTCTTCGCGCAATCATAAGGAGTGCTAGACAAAATGCCTTGCTTTCTTCCTTAATAGACGTCATCGAGCTGCTTTCATCCATACAGATAATAATCGGTCCCCGGCCTTTTCGATTTTTCCCCTTCGTATCAAAGACAAAGGTTTGCTGCTCGGCATACCTTCTCAAAAAGTCCAGTTTGGAATCCGGCATGATCAGGTTTGCCACCTCGATCGGCAACAGTCTTCCTACCTCTTGTCCAACCGTGACACCTTTCCGCTCCATTGTCGCTTCTTGTTTTGTTTTCATCCTTTTCTTTGCAATTTTTTTAAAACGCCCCGTCATTTCTGCTATTTTCTTTAATGTATCATGATTTTGGATATGTTCGATCAACTGGAACTGTTCACTCATCGGTAACTGCTCTATCTTTTTTCCATCCAGTGTGCCAATTTCAAGCACGGTTTGCTTCGTTTTACTTGCCTCTTGTTTTGTTTCAGCTAAAATCTCTTGCAGCTGCTGACCTGAAACTTTCTCTATTACATCCTGTATTAGATTTTCCGCTTGCTCTTTATCCTGCTGCGCATACGATAATTGTTTTTGGATAAACTCTCTTTGAAGCTTCGCCCGCCGCTTCTCCTGCTCACTTGCATGTGAACGATTCTGCTGACTATTCAGCTTCAACTGTGCTTTTGCGCTCTCTTCACTCCGCTCGGCACGTTTTCTCTTCAACTGGGCTTCTCTGATTTCATTGTTGTGGTTTAATAATTCCTTTAACCGTTCTCCTACCGATACTGCTGTTAGAACCGACAGCAGGTCATCTGAGGCAGTCAACGTATGCCAGCGCGCATATTCATCTGTCTGCATTAACTTTGACAGCAAACTAAATTGAGTAACATAGCGATCTCTGCTTGCTTGATCAAGCGTAGGCTCTAGAGAATAAAAGGCATACCATACATCACCGATCATATTCGTATAGCCTGGATAAATTCTTTCCCCGTCAAGACATACATCACGTAACACCTGCGCAAGGCTGGCAAGCTCATTGAAACGTTCAAATTGCCGTTCTGATGAAACAAGCACCGTCTGATTGTACGTAAGCGTGTGTAATTTTGTATTCATCCTCTCTCACCTGCCATGACGAAACGCTTTACTAGCCGCCTCCGTTATATGAATAGTTTCAGTTTTTAATGAATTTTCCGGCACGATATTAAAAGCCAATTACTTCACTCGTCATCTGTAACAGCCTCTGATGCATCTCATTTTTCAGTGACACAAGCTCTTGTCGGTTCGGTACTTGCTTGTTCATCTCCTGGACTTCCATAAACAACGTCTTTCCTTGCATCAGCAACTCACTCAGCCTTGCCCGCGAACCTGGTGTGCGATTGATAAGAGCATTCTGTGCATGCAATACAATCACCTCAAACTCAGGCACGACCCGGTTAATAAATGTTTCCACTGTATCATGAACCATCTCGTAAATTATTTCCTTCGTCTTCCCTTTTTGATCAGCTGTTTCCCACAGTGCATGTTCTAAAATGGTCATGTCCGAACGGTTAACCTCAAACCGCCCATCAAGATAGGCTTTGGCGCGGAGCAATGATAAAGATTGTTTAAAGCGGCGGTCGGAAGGACGAATCCCTTCGTCTCGCAATTTGCTGCGGACTTTAGCTAATGCTTTATAAATAACATCGGGGATTTTTACTGTTTTCACTCGCTCCTGGTGATGCAGAAGCTCTGAAAATGTTAAGCGCGGAACGGAAATTTCCTGCTCGTCCTTCAGCATGGAGATGAATAATTCCTCATCTCGAATATACTCAACCTCATATCGTAATAAAAATCGATCAAATAATGCTTCTAACCCTTCTCCTTCTTCAATATATTCATTAGAAGAACCTACAAGAGTCATAAGTGGTGTCGGGATTGGCACACCGTTATTGTAAAAAACACGTTCATTAATCAAAGTGAGGAGTGAGTTCAATATCGCTGAATTTGCCTTGAAGATTTCATCGATAAAAGAAAAGTGGGCTTCCGGCAGCATACCTGCTGTATTTCTTTTATAGATACCCTGCTCAAGATCCTTTAGTGATAGAACGCCGAAAAGTTCCTCCGGTGTACTAAATGGTGTAAGTAAATGCTGAAAATAGTGACTGTCTTCGACAATTTCGCCCAGCATACTTGAAAGTGCACTCTTGCCGGTTCCAGCCGGGCCGATAAATAAAATATGCTGTCGGGAAAGAAGAGCTGTCATGAGCGCTTCAACCTCGGTCTCCCGATCATAAAATTTACTGTTCAAGCACCGCTTTATTTTTTGCAACTGTACATATGACATGTTCTACTCTCCTTTCTCTCCTCATATTTATGTGAACACTTTCAAAAATATCAAGAATCCATTTCATTCCTTTTTATAACTTTTCACATAGATCTTGCTTTTTAAACCTTTATCCCTTATATCATCCATTTCCTTTAATAAATAGCAGGATAGCAGCCAACCCCCCTGCGCCTTTATCATAAGTTCGATTGCTGGCTAAACCATTTTCATAAATATTTTCTCTTTGTAGGTTAGGAATTTGGTTTTTTGTGAAAATAAAGGATAATATCGATTTCGACAAAGGAGGGCTTTTATGGCGGTCATTAAAGTTTCTACCTCAATCTTTTCAGCCATTAAAACGATTGAACGTGCAATGACCAAGGCAACGCGGGGCGATGAAATCCATTTGGCGTCCGGTCAATATAAAGAATCTATCCAGTTTCATGAAAATGTTTCGATTACCGGAAAAAATATGAGGGATACAATTATCGAGGGACTTCTTATCGTTCCTAAACATACAACGGTGACATTTGAGCAATTAACAATTGTCCCCACTGCCCAGCTTTTTATTGAAGGAAGAGCGGTTTTTAAAAACTGTGTTTTCAAAGGAGCACAAACGAGTGTCATCCTCTCATTAAGCAACGGAGAAGTTGAGCTTGAAGAGTGTACGATCGAGCAGGCAAAAGATGTAGGCATGGCCCTATTTAATGGAAGCGAAGCAACGATCAAAAATTGTTTATTTAAAGAAAACGGAAAATCCCACCTCCTGTTGGAAAGCTCGCATTTGACTATTGAAGACAGCGAACTAACAGACGCTGTGCACAGTATGTGGCTGAAGGATGAGGCAACAATCAAAAGTGTCGGCAATCACATTCATCATCACAGCGGTACACAAATCGTCGTGCAGGAACAGTCCGCATGGATTGATTCATCAAGTACCATATCAAACGGAAAAGGAAACGGCATTTATGCAACAGGCGAATCGAATGTTACGCTGATCGGATCGTACCTGCACCAGCAGCTGCTGCCGCAGATCTGGATGCAGGAAAGCTATTTGACTGCTACGAACTGTACGATTGAGGCTGGCGAGGAATCCGGCATCATGCTCCGGGAACGTGCTTCTGCAGAAATTGCAAATTGTATGATTTCCAATCATAAGATCGCAAATGTTCAGGCAACAAAAGAATCTCGCTTGAATATAGAAGGCTCACAGCTACATAGTTGTGAAGGTGTCGGCGTCCAGATTAGAGAAAAATCCATCGCTAATTTCCTAGATACAACATTTGCTGAGCATGTACTTTCACAGCTTTTCATTACCGAACAATCTATTACCTCATTAAAGAATTGTGTATTTAAAGACGGAGAGCAAGTAGGCATATTGCTAGAAAAAGGCGGCAATTGCACAATTGTCGGCAGTTCGTTTGTCAATCACCGAAATACAGCCATCACTGTCATCGAGGGGGAGCTCACAACGCTGGATTGCGAGATGGCGTATAATGACGGGAACGGCATATTAGCTGTAACGAATGCAAAGGTACACGTGGATAATTGTCGTATGTATGCGAATGAAATGCCACATATTGCTGGTAAGACGAACGCTTTTATCACCGTACAGCAAAGTGAGCTTTACGAAGGAAAAAGCCTCTATGTGATCGGTCAGTCGCAGCTCACTATGTCAGACAGCAAAATATACAACAGCGACGGCGTCCAGATTGAAATTAGTGACGAGACCGAGGCAAAATTAGCACGGTGTACAATTTCAAATGGAAAAACAAATGGCTTTAAAGTGTTGCGTAATTCCAATTTGGAACTTGATAACTGTCAAATTTCCAACCACACGCTGCCGCAGATCGTATTAAACGATAGTTCTCTCACAATGAAAAACAGTGAGCTGCTGGATGGGGAGCGCAATGGGCTGATTGTCGAGAACAATAGTGAAGCATATATCCATGATTCGTTCATTACAAAACATGTATTTCCGCAGATTTGGATTGACCTCGCTTCATCTGTCGAACTGAAAGATACGCAAATTACCGAAGGGACCGAGTCCGATATTTATGTGCAGAATAAATCTTCGCTCCATGCATCGAACTGTATCATTCGTAATGACAGATTCCAGTACAATGTGCAGGCAGTAAATTATTCAAACATTACACTTGAAGATACACTCGTTGAAAACTCTTTCGGAAAAATCTTCTACAGCGAAAACAATAGTGTGATTACCCACTCATTAGATGAAGTAAGCGACTAGCCGTCAGACGGATTTGGGACTGCATGCAGTTTGTTGCATATGTCCCGAATCCGTTTTTGTAATTTTTCGACTAAAGTAAAATTATAGTCGCTCACTGGAATTTATGAGAAAATGGAACGTATGAAAGGAAGATTATTATGATAACAATGCCTCAAATCACAACTAGTTATGATCCTTGGGAAGCTTATCTCGATGTAGAAAAGCACGGCGGACTAACTTTATCCAATATTGAATTTACAACAACAACGCTTTGTAATATGCGCTGTGCCCATTGTGCGGTCGGCTATACACTGCAGACGAAAGACCCGGATGCACTGCCGATCGACTTGATTTTAAAGCGGTTGGATGAAATCCCGCATTTAAAAACGCTCTCTATTACCGGAGGGGAGCCAATGATGTCCAAGAAGTCGGTACGCGGATATGTATTGCCGATTTTGAAATACGCTCACGAACGTGGGGTGCGGACACAGATGAATTCAAACCTGACAATTGATGGCGACCGTTATATGGAAATCGCCCCTTATCTGGATGTACTACATATCTCTCATAACTGGGGGACAGTCGAAGAGTTTGTTGAAACCGGCTTTGCGATGATGGAGCGTAAACCTACCTTTGATCAACGTGCAGCCCTCTTTCAGCGCATGATTGATAACTCCCGCATGCTTGCAGAAAACGGTGTGATGGTTTCGGCTGAAACAATGCTGAACAAAAAAACGCTTCCTTATTTGGAACACATCCATCAGCAAATCGTTCATGAAATGAAATGTGCAAGACATGAAGTTCATCCGATGTACCCATCAGACTTTGCCAGCGCACTCACTTCCCTTTCTTTACAGGAAACACGTGAAGCGATCCATCATTTGCTCGATATTCGTGATGAGGATACATGGATGCTGTTTGGTACATTGCCATTCTACCCTTGCAGCATGAATGAAGAAGATCAGCGCCTTCTTACACGTCTTCGTGAAGCGAAAAATGTCACGATGCGAAATGACCCGGATGGCCGCTCTCGTTTGAATATCAATATTTTCTCCGGAGAAGTGATCGTGACGGACTTCGGTGATGCACCGCCTCTTGGCAATATTCAAACAGATGCACTGCCCGATGTTTTCGATCACTGGCTGGAAAGCGACCTGGCTAAGTCATTGAATTGCCACTGCCCTGCTGTGAAATGTCTAGGGCCGAACGTATTGGTGAAAAACATGTATTACAAGGACGAAAAATTTATCAGTGGTTCTGTAAAATAATTTGAAACTTTTTGGCATGCTCTCCGTATCTATTAGTAATTAGATAAGGGGGGCATTTAATATGTCTATTTTTAATAAGGTACTTGCAAGCGTCGGTATTGGAGCTGCAACAGTTGATACAAAGTTGGAAAATTCACGCTATACGGCAGGTGATGTGGTTCGAGGGAGCGTAGAAATCATGGGTGGTAATGTCGAGCAGAATATCGATCGCATCTATTTGACACTTTATACGACTTATATTCGTGAAGCGGATGATAAAAAATATACAGATCATGCTGCGATTACAAAGTTCCAAGTCAGCGAGCCATTCACAATCGGAGCCGGAGAAAAGAAATCCATTCCGTTTTCTTTCAACCTTCCCTATACAACACCGATTACTTCCGGCAACACACGAGTATGGGTGCAAACAGGGCTTGATATAAAAATGGCGGTTGACCCATCTGATAAGGACTATATCGAGGTAA
>JAPSKP010000067.1 GCA_031181585.1 Lysinibacillus sp. | reverse complement strand
AATACAGAAGTAGCGGATCTTTCTTCACTAACTCGGCATAAGAGCATTGAAACATTAGACATAAGAGGAACAAATATCACATCGATTAAGCCCCTACTTGAAGTACAGAGCCTAAACTATCTAATACTAGATAAAGAAGCAGTAAAGGATTGGCATTTGCTTGAAGGAAAACAAGGACTGCTCATTTCTGAAACACTTTCTATAGAAGAATGAGCAAAGACCAAGGCCTGCTAGAATACTTTTGTATTGAATGCTAGCAGGCCTTCCATCTACTGTTTAGAGAAACAATTAATTAGAAGCCTAACTATCTATAGACCACTAAAGATTAGTATTGTTTTTAAAACTCTTTACTCCAACCTTCTTCCTCAAGAAGTTCGCCCTTCTCTGAAATATACTCTACAATAAGTGACCCATGCTTCAGAATGTTTTCTGCCTGAAGATGGTCGATAAATGCGTTAAATAATTGATCGTCCTCCTCATTTGCTTTCCTCGAAATTGTCATCCATAGCGTCGGTTCTATCTCATAGTCTGTGTAGCTAGATGGTGCTAAAGGATCTACGGCAAATGTTTCTCCGACATTGTCTTCAAAATAAGCAAAAAGGTCCGTTGCCTCCGGGATCTGTTTGTTTATATATGGTCGGGCTGCTTTTTCCAGCTCTGTAGTCCACCTCTTTGCAATATATGTATCCGTCACATTTCCGGTTTCACTATCCTCGTAAATCAGAAATTGAATACCGGAGCTCTTCTGTTCGGCCATTGCTGCATATTCGAACTCAAAATTTCCCATGTTATCGTAAAGTGCATCATAAACCACAAAATCCTCTGACAAATATACCTTTATATAGTCCTCTCCCTGTTCCATCACAGCCTTCTCCTGTTCTTTATCCGGCTTCATTTCCATTATGAAAATAAACGCCAAAATACCAAAGCCGATTAATACTATACTGATGAAACCTGCAATAATATAAAGTACCTTTTTCATGTAATCCCCCTTTTACGCTCAATGCTGATAATCGAATGTCTGACTTTCGTGAGCCATTTCCTGTTACAGGAAAACCTGTTTGCAGCCGATTGATTTTTTGCGGGCGTATTGACTTGATTTTACTCCATAAATGATCAGTAATGGAAATAAAAATAGACTGTTATCAATATATTCCATTTGCTTTCTATTATAGAATGGACGGAAAATCCTCTTAAAAGTTGCCGATGCACCGCTAGCAAGAGTCGCCGTTTCGATTAGACCGGACAGAAAAAGGATACACTTTTGCTAATAAAGCTGCTCGAATTTTTAATTCCTCTCACAATGAGTGTTATCATTGAAGGAGATACATTTTATTAATTTTGAAAGTAGGATTGCGGATGCTGGAGACGTTGAATACTCGATTAACAAAATTAATGCCGATTCTGACGCCGCTCAGTCTTATACTAGGAGTAGTGTTCGAAGATATAGGAGCCCAGCTGACATTTCTCGTGGTCTGGCTTTTCGCCTTCATGACATTTGCCGGGAGTCTTGGCCTTGATTTTCAGGCGTTGAAGGTTTTCATTCGTTATCCCTATATGATATTACTGACGATTATAGGGCTCCATATCATCATGCCGCTGTGGGCATATTTTGTGTCGACATTGATTTTTGATGACCACCTCCTCATGATCGGATTTGTACTCTCTGTATCGGTACCCACAGGTGTAACAAGCTTTATTTGGGTAAGCATATCACATGGTAATAAAGCACTGTGTCTGTCTATTATCTTGATTGATACATTACTGGCTCCACTGATCATGCCTGCCATTGTCCATATTGTAGTTGGACAGGCGATTGACATAGACATGAGCTCCTTAATTATTGACTTATTATGGATGATTGTCCTTCCATCAATTCTTGGCATGATATTAAATGAATACACTGATGGGCGAGTCGAGAAGACACTCGGCAAAAAACTTGCAGCGTTTTCGAAAATATCTCTTTATTTTATTGTCTTTATCAACAGCAGTATTATTGCTCCTTATATAAAAGACATTTCATGGGAACTTGCGGGTATTATAGGTGTTGTTTTTTTCGTTGCTGTTTCAGGTTATATTTTATGGATACTGCTTGGCCATTATATCTGGCGAGATCCGACAGTCGTGTCGACACTCGTCTTTACCGGCGGAATGAGAAACATTGCCATTGGTATCGTTATCGCAAGTTCTTACTTTCCCCCTAAGGTAGCGATACCAATCGTTTTCGGTATGCTGTTCCAGCAGATCATTGCCTCACAATTCAGCAGGATTGTGGAAAAGTACAGAAAGTATATTGCCTCGCAAGAGCAATGGGAGTAGATGTAAAGATGCTGGATTGAAGAACCAGTACTTACCATCTACTCCTTTTGTTAAGGAAGGATTTAATTGTTCCGCTTGCTTTCCCTCTCATTCTATCTGGTCAGCTATGGTAAAATTGTAAGGTAGCTATTAAGTAAATGTATGATACAGGGGTGATTATTTTGAAAATCAACGGTCTAAACCACCTGTTATTTTCAGTTTCTGATTTAGAGAAGTCGATTGCATTTTATCGGAATGTATTGGGTGCTAAATTGCTGGTAAAAGGAAAAACGACTGCCTATTTTGATCTAAGCGGGATGTGGCTTGCCCTTAATGAAGAGAAAGATATACCACGAAATGAAATTAGTCACTCTTATACACATATCGCCTTTTCAATAGAAGAAACTGATTTTGATGAGGTATTTAAAAGACTGGAGCACCAGAGGGTCAATATATTACCTGGTCGAATAAGAGATGAACGAGATAAGAAATCCATCTACTTTACCGACCCGGATGGTCATAAATTTGAGTTTCATACCGGTACTTTGCAGGATCGATTAGACTACTATAAAAATGAAAAAACACATATGGAGTTTTTTGAAGAATAAAACTTGCCTCTTGTATGGTTAGGGCTCATAACGCTCTCCTATTTTCTATACAATGGCACGAACAATATACCGTGAATATGTGATCGGTAACCCTTTTAACGAAGCATGCTGCTCAAAAATCTTTGTAATGTCTGAAAGATTTGTTTCAAGAACTGCTTCCATAACATCAGGACATTGGCCGAAGCACCTTACCTTAATGACGTCTGCAGGCGAAACCAGATACTCGGTGGTGCTGAAGGTTTCTACTGTGGCGGACTGGTAGCGGCTTTGTTCAAGGCGGTGGTGAATCATATCTAAAATCGGGGTACCACTCGTTAATGGAAAAAGGCCAGGGAAAAGTTCAGCCAGCTCTTTTCCCTGATCGTCTCCAGGATGCAATCCGAGAACTTTCCCCTCTGCTCTTACTGCCCGTTTTAGATCTGGGTAAGCAGAAGTCGGCCCTTTCCGAATATAAGCAAGGTCGAATTCCCCTTCTTCAAACGGTAAATCCTTCTTTGCGCTCCCAACTACAAAGGATACATTAGCTCTGCTATTGCTCTGTCCAATATCCACAAACCCTTTCGTAACATCAAAACCGACAATCTCCTTTGCGTACGAACTGCATTGTATTGTAAACTCGCCGTGGCCGCAGCCTACATCCAGTATTTTAAGGTTTTGAATATTCCCCATCACCTCCTGGTCAAATAATGATTCCCCATTCGGCTTTGCAATGGTTGACTGCCATGGATAAAGATATTTACCTTGCAGCCGGCTCACCTGCGCATACCATTCAATGGAGTGCGGCGGCAGCCAGGTTGTTAAAACTTCAGGATTGAATAACTTCATTCCCCGTCCCCTTTCCAATTTACGTACTCTACTTGCCGTTATGTAATGTGTTTGGCGAATTTAATTGCTTTTTTGGCGAAATTACTCTCTGATTTGGCGAAATCATCCTTAAATCTAGCGAAATAAATTAAAGATAACATTCAACTAAAAAGGCTTTCCACCAAATAAAGTGCTGTTCCCCATATAAATAAGGCAGAACATTTATTAAATAAGATGAATACTTTGGGAGAGATATTGATCTTCTTTACTGTGGCACCTAATATTGATAAGCCAAAAAACCAAACCCACGATACAAAAATACAGGCAAGTGCAAACGATACGAGATCTTGTTCATTATATTTTACTGCGCTTGTACCAATAACACCGATTGTATCCAATAAGGCATGTGGGTTCAGTAATGAAACAGAAAGCGCAAAAAGAATCTGTTTCTTTACCGACAATGCTTCCTGCCCTTGCATATTGGCTGCTTCTGATGACCAAATCACTTTTCCCATATAGAAAAGAAATACAATCCCTCCGACTAATAAAACAATACGGAGCCATTCAAACTGCAAGACGATTAATGATAACCCCAAAATAGCAAGTATAATGAGGATCGTATCACAAAGTGCTGCTGTAATAGTAGCGGGCAAGGCTTTGATAAGGCCAGGTTGTGTAACCCCTTGCGTAAAGACGAAAACATTTTGAACACCCAAAGGTAAAATAAGACCAAAAGCTAATAAAACTCCGTGAATAATCGGCTCCATCCGCTCACCTCCTTCCTTGTATATCCTACATGTGTTATAACTAGAAGAAAAGGTCCAATTGGTTGGGGATTTATCCATCCAATTTTATAGGAGGGAAAAAATGAACTGGCAGCCGAACCGCTCATCACCTATTAGTTTATCCAAGCAGATTGCTCAATGGATGACAGAACAAATTCAACGGGGTGAATGGACAATTGGTACAAAATTGCCTCCCCAGCGTAAACTTGCTCTTTCACTTGGTGTCAACCGAAGTACGCTTCAGGAAGCACTCGATGAATTAAAGGCTGATGGACTATTAGCTTCTAAAACGGGCTCTGCCACATTTGTAGCAAATGACTCCTGGCATATTCTTGTAAAACAAAAGGAGCCCAATTGGCAGCGTTATATCGAAACAGGAATACATAAAGCCAACTTTCATACAATCCAATTGATTAATGAGTTCGAACAAATGGATTCCATTATTCGTTTAGGCACTGGCGAACTAAGTCCTTCTTTATTACCAAGCGATGATATTCAAGAATCACTCCGTCACCTTAATCTCGACGGAAAAGCACTGGGCTATTCCTCTCCGCAAGGAAGCTATACGCTTAGGCAGGCAATTTGCGACTACGTTAAAAAACGGGGAATTGACACCTCCCCGGAAAATATCTGCATCGTCTCTGGCGGATTGCAAGCGCTCCAGCTTATTGCACTTGGATTGCTGAAGCCAGGTTCTTTTGTCTTTCAAAGCCAATTTTCTTATTTAAATTCCCTTCATTTGTTTCAATCGTTCGGAATGAATTTATACAGCCTGTCAGAAAACATAGGGCCTGAAGAAATGGTGAAACAGATTCATCAGAAGAAGCAATCCATCCTTTATACAATTCCTACCCTTCATAATCCAACAGGCACAACCATGGATTTCGGGAAAAAAATGCGCCTGTTGAGTGCCTGTGAAGCCGCCCAAGTACCACTAATTGAAGATGATGTTTACTTTGAGCTTTTATTCGAGAAATCCCCGCCTGCGATGAAATCGATGGACCGTACAGACCAAATTATATATATTGGCAGCGTCTCAAAAACATTAAGCCCTGGATTACGCATCGGTTGGGTAATCGCCTCTACACCTGTCATTCAACGATTGGCAGATATTAAAATGCAAATCGATTATGGATCTAGTGCTATCTCGCAGCAAGTTGTCGAGTATTGGTTACGGTCGGGTTTATATGAAAAGCATATTGAAAAGCTGAAGGGCCATTTGAAAGACAGAGCAGCATTGATGGATGAGTCATTGAAGGCGCATTTACACCATGCGGCTACCTGGAACTCTCCTCAAGGCGGATTTTATATTTGGCTAAAATTTAATGAGCCGATTGTGACGACTGAGCTGTTTATGAAGCTTTTGAAGAAAAAGGTATTGATCAACCCAGGCTATATTTATTGGCCGGATGATGCTTATCATGTCCGCTTGTCGTTTGCATATTGTACGGAAGATGAGTTAATAAAAGGTATAAAAATACTAACGGAGGAAGTTCAGAAACTTTTAGATAAGTGACTTTATGTTTTCCTCACCTCTGTAGAAACTAAATACCATTGAATGAAATAAACTGCCCACTGCTTATATGGGCGGTTTCATTGTCAGGCTTACTGAATTAACCAGTTGTATTATCTACTTTTCCACTCTTCTAACAGCTCATCGTGATATACCTCTGTCCAATGATACGGCTGCAATTCACTTAACGGCTTGAAATGGACTGCTTGCTTTGGATTGGTTATAGCACATTGTACTTGGGCTCCCCCGTAAAACAACCGCTCCTGACAGATGCCGCAGGGTGACAGTATTTTCAGTTCAGAACTTTCATCAGCTCTCGCTAAACAGATAGAGTGCGTCACTTTCTTACCGAATTTGTGAGCTTCTACTATAGCCCCCGTTTCCATGCACAGTGCCGTAGAATCATTTATACAATCTGGGGCTACACTCGTATAAATTGTTCCGTCTTCGACCCGGATTGCCGCGGCTCCCCAGCCAGTCGGATATCTTTGTTCAATTAACTTTTTTACTGCATCATACATCTCTTGTTCAATTGATATATTCATTTTCAAACACCTCTTTTTACAAAAAAGTTGAATAATTATCTAATTTGATTTACTATATTATAAAAATACCCCCACTTACAATATTTATAAAATATTCAATAGAGCAATATATCCCCTGCCTTTTTTAAGAACAAATATTTTAAAGGCTACATAATACGTAACTCAAGAGAAGTCCTCCTCTCTTCTAAGCATATGAATGAAGACCTGCAATCACTAAATTTACGAATACCTGGTTAAATACAATGAGCCCGAAACCGATAATGGATAGCCAAGCTGTCCGTCCTCCTTCCCATCCTTTAGATAAACGAAGGTGCAGCAATGCAGCATAAAAGAGCCAGGTAATCAACGCCCATACTTCTTTTGGATCCCACCCCCAGTACCTTCCCCAAGCAATTTGTGCCCATATCATCGCAAAAAAGAGTCCACCCAGCGAAAATAATGGAAAACCTATTAAAATAGCTCGGTAAGCTATTTCATCAAGCAGCAGTGGATTTGCCTTTTGGGTAAAAGGCTTTACTAATTGAATGATACTTTTTCTTGTTCCTAAACGGACAAGGATATATATAATAGTCCCAGCGATGAATGACCAAAGGATGGTAGTAAGCTTCCTTGCATCAATAGTATTTGGAATTTCCCATATACCTCCAGTATCTTTAATTTCGGCTAATTCATTGACTATTATAGGGGGCATCGTATAGGTGACGGTTTGAGCAGCCTCTTCAATATTATTAATTTGCATGGTTACAGGAGTGTAGAAAAGATTGAACGATATCGAACTAACGACAAAACCGCACACGATCATCAAACTATAAAAGACAGCTTCTAGACAAATACTCTGTACAGATCTTTGATGTACATCAATGGTACGAAGTAAATACATAAGGCCCATTACGAAGGCAATCGACAAAATGGCACTGGAGGCCGCTACCGTAATAACATGAATTGCCAGCCAGTTGCTTTGCAGGCTAGGCAGTAATGGAGATGCTTCATTCGAAAAAGCACTGCCATATCCGATTATCAACAGGGTAATTGGAATGGAAAAAAGCCCAATCATTGTTTGTTTGTAGATGAAATGGATCACTAGAAATGCGCCGTGAAGCATGATACCAAAAAAAGTCATGAATTCATACATATTACTGACGGGAGCATGTCCCACTGCCATCCACCTTAAAAGGAAGTAACTAATTTGGAGAATAAATGCTAGATAAGCGATCACCATACCGATTTTTGTAATTAAGCCGCCTTTAGATTTTACTGCCAGCCCTAACGGAATAATTGCCAAGAGTAATAAGGTAAAAGAAACAAATAGGGAAACACTGCTAATTGACAAGAAACTTTCATTATTCAAATTACTTCCAACTTTCTATGACAAATTTGCAACCAAATTTATTATAAAAAGCGTCCTGCTACTTGTATGGTATTTATCATGAACGATATAAAAATCATCTTAAACGCAATAAATGATATCATTTCACTAAAAGGAGAAAAATAATGGAACTTTATTCGATGGCAATTTTTAATTTTATCATTACTTTTATCTCCCTCTTTTACGTGTTGGATATTAACCCCTCTTTCAAACGGCTGATGTCCTGCTTCTTACTGAATCTTTTTATCGCGACCGCGGCTGCAGAATTTCAGAAGATGCAGTGGCTCCCTATCCTATTATGCGTTTTCCTAGGCGGGAGTTTATTTTATGTATTCACAAAAAATTGGTTTGTTTTTTTACATATTATCAATATCCATCTAATTACGATTGTAATTGAATCATTTATTTTATTTGTTGCAGCATCGGTTCCTATTCCGCTCACGTTACACGGAGTCATTATTTTAGGACTGCTTTTCGGTAGTCTTTCCCTCTATAAAAAATGGGTACCTTCTCTATTCTTACAAATAGATGAAATGGCTAAATTTAAATGGAGTCGCTATCTATTCCTAATAGCGGTCGTTTCTTTTTTCATATTCTACTTACAAATGCCTGTACCTGCTGCTAATGGCGAACTGCAAGTTACTATGTTAAATCTAGTAATCCTTATTGTTTATTCTTTGTTTTTATTACTTTCATTTAAATTGATTGCATCGATTTGGAAAAAAGAAATTGAATTAAAGCAAAAAGAAGCCGAACGCTACTATTTTGAAATGTATTCTACCGAACTAGAAAAAACAAATAAAAGAATGAGAACTCTGCAGCATGATTATGCCAATATCCTCCTGTCCTTAAATGGCTATATTCAAAATCAGGATATGAAAGGCTTGGCCGCTTATTTTAATAAGTTTGTCTTAAAGACAGGTCATCATGAGCCTGGGGTTTTTCCTTCTCTCGAGAATATGAACATTCCGGAGATCAAGGGCTTGCTTGCCGCAAAATTACTTAGAGCAGGAGATCTCTCCGTTGCAGCACAAGTAGAAATCCCCGAAAAAATTGACTATATATCAATTGATAAAATCGATTTGTCAAGAATTTTAGGGATTTTATTGGATAATGCAATTGAAGCAAGCGCGGTGCAGGAATCTTCTCAAATACAAGTTGCCTTTTTAAATACTCGCCATAACGGTGTATTGATTGTGATCAATAATACTCTCAAGCAGCCATTTCCAGACATGAGCAGGTTATTCGAGGAAAGCTATTCTACTAAAGAAGATTCCAGAGGCTCTGGACTATATAATGTAAAACAAATTTTGTCAAAGTACCCTGCTGTTACGCTAAATACATATTTAGAAAACGAATGGTTTATACAGGAATTATTAATAGAAAGGAAGGAAAGTAAATGAGAGTAGCTATTCTGGAAGATGATTTATTTCATCGGGAATTACTTTTAAAAAGCATTCGAAATTATGCTCTTTTTCAGGAACCTTCAATTGAAGTTTCTATATGTACAGGTGCTCTTAAGGATCTCATTCAGCATAACGAATTCAGCAAAATTGACTGCTATTTATTGGACATTGAGCTGAATGATCAAATAGATGGAATGGAGTTAGCTCAAAGAATTAGGCACATGGATCCTTTTGCTCATATAATTTTCATAACAAACCACGCTGATCGGCTGCCTTTAACTTTTACTTATAAGCTTGCGGCACTGGATTTTATCATCAAAAAATCCCCCGAACAAATGGCACTAGATGTAATAAAGGCATTACAGGCAGCCTTTGAAAAGCATAAACAAATTGGGACAGTAGACACCTCGAAATGGTTGCAAATCAAGGTTGGAGAAAAGATAAAGAATATTAGACTCCAAGATATTTACTATATTGAATCTTCGGTTCATCCTCACAAACTTGAACTATATGAGAAAAATGGACGTCATGTCTTTTACGGAAAACTCAAGGAACTTGATACGCTCTCCGAATATTTTTTTCGTTGCCATAAGAGCTGTACAATTAACTTAAACCATGTAGTTGAAATTAATCTAAAGAAGCGCTGTGTCATTATGTCAAACGGAAGCGTATGCCCTGTAGCCTTCCGGTTAATTCGTGAATTGCAAAAGGCGGTAAAAAGCCTTACCGGGTAGGCACGAAATATTTAATGCTTTAAATAAAGGGATTTTGAACATTTTGAGAGTATTAATAAAATGGACGAAAGTTATTTCTCATCCCTTGAAATGACAAATACATTAGCCATTTATTACGGGCAAAACACAATAGAGCGTGCTTTTTCGAAGTGCCGGAATTTGGGAACCTACTGTATTATTCATTCGTATTAGTTTTAAGGAGATGATTGGATGCTTAGCGACATATTGCAAGCCTTCATTACACTTTGGGGTGGAAAAAATGCTTATCCTACAGAAGAAAAAATTAACCAGAATTTAAAGCAACTGAGGTATGAAGCATGGTTTCAGGACCTTTTTTCCAATCATACGGGACTTTTTATGGAAAATAAGGAGATCCGCTATGTTATTGGAGCCGTAGATCTTGATAAAGTACTTAAAAATGAAAAAGATAAAAGTAAATTCCATGAAGTTCTCTTAATATTAATTGATAAAAAACAAAGATAATTGATTCATTATCACAAGAGGACTTTATAAATAATGACATACTCCCTGCTCTTAGGCTTTGCAATTAGAATTAAATTTACCATTTCCCATAAGAAAAATGCCTCTCATCCTTGAAGGCATTTTCTTTCATTTCTTCACTTTTGCGGCAACTTGCCAAACAGCATCCATGCTCGCGGGAACAAGAGATGCACAGTACGAATGGATAAATAGCAGCTTAATAGTACAGCAAGATAGCAAATAAGCATGTAAGCATGATGTTGAGTAATCGTTTCCGGCACCAAAATCTGCTGCCATACATATAAAAGCCATGGGTGGACCAGGTAAAAGCCGAAAGAGTAAATACGCAGATGCTCCGCCCATTTATTCAGCCTCGTAGATCCACGATGTTCAAGCCAAATGCTGACCTTGAAGAGTACATAGCAGGCTGCTAAAAAATAGACAACTGCTAATAACTTAAATGGTATATACGGGATGTTTGTCAAACCAATGATATTGCGGTAATAATACAGTGCCGTGTATACCAGACCGAGTATGATCGTACACATAACGCCTAACAGCAGCCACCGTTTCGACCATTCCTTTTTTAAGATTGGATAGTAGACGCCTACCCATCCTCCGAAGAAGAAGCTTGCAATATAGACTGTAAACAGCGGAAAGCCAAAATGAATGCCGTTTTGCTTCATTACTGTCTTCACGATTACTTCAACAGCGATTCCTATAATTGGCAAATATTTTTTAAACCAATGGAATTTATGCATCAAGTAAATGAACAATGGCAATAAAAAATATAGCTGCACTAAAATGAGGATAAAATACAATTGATAAAACGATTGTCCTGTCACTATACTTTTTACTACCGGACCTATTCCCTCGTACTCCCTCATCCCTATATAGACCGCATACCATTCATAAAAGATAGACCATACGAAAAATGGAGCCAAAATATAGAGAAAGCGTTTTTTATAAAAGTTTTCCCATGTTTCTCTTGTAAAGGGACGTGAAGCATAGTTGTAAAACAATAGTAACCCGCTCAGGAATACGAATACCGCACCTTCAAAGCGAGTGAACCGATTGAGTATTAAGTATAAAAAATAGAACGGATCGTCTGGAGACAGCTTTCCTAGAGCCCCTCCTGTCACATGAATGAGTACTACGAGCAGCATGGCTGTCACGCGCATAAACTTCAGCGATTCAATTTTTTCTTTCCTTACTTCCACTAATAAATAACCTCGTTTTATAAATGAATATATTTTCGAGCCAACAAAGGTACAGCTCTCTGTGATAAGAAGTTTATTAACCTATCATGGATTCGCAGTAGATCGGATTTCCTTCTCTTAATCCGCTGCCATTGATAAAGAAATGCTTCCTTCATAATGAAACTAATTAAAATTAACATGTTTTTAAGATGCATAATGTAAATAGTACCATTACTTGTATCTTGCTGTACAGTTGAATTTCCCTTTTTGATATTCACTTATTCATTTGCATTAATGAAAAATGTGAAATTCTCTTTTCACAAAACCTCCCTATTTTCTCTACAAATTGATAAATAATCGTTTAATAATCAGTAGAATATCCTGAATTCGAAATATTTTCTTTTTACAATGGCTAGCAAGGAGGTGAATATTATTGAAAAAGCTAGCTATAGTAGGTGGGACTATTGCGGTATTGGTGATTAGGATTATTTTGCTGACGAATAAATCGCAAAATGACATTCTAGAAGCTGATGATAATCCATACGGTACAGTTAACTTAGAGCCATCTACCCATCGAGTTATTAGCAGATGAAAATTACCACCATATTATCCTCCCTGATGATTTGGAAAGTAAAATCGACAGTAATGAAGGTACATATGCATATTTTTTCAGTCCAACATGTCAGTACTGTAAAGCTTTCACACCTGTTCTCATGCCTATTGCAGAGCAATATAGCAAAACGATCGATCAACTAAATGTGTTGGAGTTTGATATGGCTTGGAATAAGTATAAAATCGAATCTACTCCCACACTCATTTACTTTGAAAATAGAGAAGAAGTGGCTCGAATTGTGGGAGATGCACCTGAAGAGGTAGTTCATGAATTTTTTCTATCGACCGAGTCATAATGCTGAAAAATGAAAAAAAAGAATAGAAGAATGACAAGAAGCGTTATCTTACTTACACTCTTTGCTAACGAAAGATCAAGTGGCGGTATTACAAGTTGGTGATCCTGCCCCAGACTTCGAATTGGCTGGTCTAGACGGACAAGTTTATCACCTTTCTGATTATACTAAACAGGGAAAAGGGGTATTTCTGAATTTCTGGGGAACTTGATGTGAACCTTGTGAGCGTGAAATGCCGGCAATGGAGCGCCAATATCATCAATTTGCTGGGGAGAACTTTGAAATGATTGCGGTGAATATCGCGCAGTCAAAATTAGAAGTGTCAAAATACGTGGAGCAAATGGGCATGACTTTTCCTGTCGTTATAGATGCAAACAAAAGTGTACTAACTGCCTATAATATTACCCCCTTACCTACCACGATTCTCATCGATCCGGAGGGTAAGGTGAAGCGGATTGTGACGGGTGAAATGACCAATCAATCCATTGAACACTATATTGAAAGTATATTACCTGCAACGTAAACCCTTTTACGTTTCTATCTAGTTACAATGTCATGATACAGGCGGATCTGATTTCACAGATCTGCCTGTATCTATTTGTTCGCCATATTTTCTTCCGCTCCTGTCTATCCTGAGCAAACATGTTCACGTACTGCTGAAGCCAAAAATTCATTGGCAGCAGATTCTAATAAATGTCATTCTTTCATATTCTGAATAGCCGGTTCTATAGAATCTAAAACATATGCAGAATGCAAACGAAATACGTTAACGTTAGGAAGACTGCTGCCTTACGATCTGTTTTTAAATTCACTGAAGGAGAGGATTTATGAGCACTCTGCTCTATATCATTGCTGGATTAGCCTTTGTTGATATGCTGCTGCCTGCTACATTAGGAATTACCCTATACTTGCTGCTGACGATGAAAAAAAAGGTGACAAGGCATCTATTTGTCTATCTATTTACCGTTTCGAGCCTGTATTTTGGTGTCGGCGTCTTATTAATGTTAGGGCTTGGCTATATTCTCCGTTTTTTAAGTGACATTTTCCAAGATAATTTGATTAGTTGGGGCCTTTTATTAATTGGGGCAACCTTATTTATTACAGGCTTCTATTTACCGAGAAAAGGGAAAAAGAAAAACAAACGTCCAATGCCGACATTAAATAACATGTATTCAATGGTTGCAATCGGCTTTACGACTGCATTGGTTGAAGTTAGCACGGCTTTCCCTTATTTTGCAGCAATCGGGTTAATGACCTCAGCTAAACTGACATGGATTGAATGGCTGCCGATTCTTATTGCTTATAATGCGTTGATGCTTGTACCGTCCATCCTCGTTTTTCTATTCTTCCGCTTCTTTTCCAATGGAAAGTACAAGCGGTTCGAAAAATGGAGATCCAAGGTAGAAAACAACAGGGATACCTCGCTTTCTTGGTTCGTTAGTATGTTTGGTCTATTACTGATTTTTGTTTGCCTCGATTATTTATAAGGACAAGATCTCCATAGAGGATAGAAACAACAGGTCAAGGGTCGATTTATCTTTTCTTGAGCTATTCTCCTCTATGGGGACAGCCTCGCTTACTGCTAGATTCATTATTCAATTATTAATCATGTACAATTCACCTTTTCACTGTTCCCCTTTACCAGGAAGCAGATTTTTTTCTGCGTTTTCGTACAAATGACATAACATGACTCTTCTGAAAGACTCTCTTTAAATTTCCTCATTCCTTCGCTTGTTCATTATGTACTATTGTAATGTCCGCTTTCTCCTCGTTTAGCTATCTTTTCTTTCCGGCAGGTAATGACTTCGCCAGTGCACTCTTTTTCTTAGTGACCTCCATTGTCCTGTGACATATTACTCGCCCTGTGAAAAAAGTTGCCTTCGAATTTTTGAATAAGGGTTGTCCGTCTTGGTTACCACTGTTCCGCGTTCACCTCTATCTACTTGTTTAATTTTCTATCAGTACAAACAATCAGTTGCAATGATGAATGAGCTACAAAGCCCTTTACACTCCGCTCCCTTTTAGTGTAAATTTACACTAACACATACTGAATGGAGGAATGATAAATGATGCGTGGCCTTATCTTATTGCTCTTATTTTCTCTTACGTTGGGAATGAACTTTTGGGCAGGCTTAAAATACCCAGATGTCGAACCAAGTATAGTAGGTTTACTAACTACGGGTATATATCTTCTTGCGTTGTTTAGTTTACGTAATAAAACAATCCTGTTTCTTTCTACTATATGCAGTTGCCTGACTGGAATTTTGTTTACGATGGAATCTTCCCTTATCGAAATTGCTTTCTTGGATATCCTGGGTGCAATCCGGTATCCGCTTTATGTTTTTTTCATCATGCCCTTGTTCGGTCTAAATAAGGTTTTCTCCCTGCCTATTCATTCCTTTGCCTCTTTATGTACCGGAATTTATATGGTTCTATTCCTCTGCTGTTTAGTAAGAGTCCCGAAAAGCTTGATTGCAAGGTAATTCTTATTTTTCCTTTTAAGCCGGCACTGTATTTTTTGGTTTCATGTAGGTTTTCTAATAATTACACTTGAAGCTGACGCAACGTCATTTATTATACTTATTGATAACTGAAGGAGATGTTCATAAAATTCCAGCATATGAATGGAGGTTATCAAAGAATGAAAATGAATGATTTAATAATTTACGGTTGTGTGATTATCGGGGCAGGAATTGGATTGTTGACAGGAAATGCCTTTCAATTTGTGTTGATCGGCTTAGGGGTTGGATTTCTTCTGCAATATTTAGCGGGGAAAAGCCAGCATTGAGTCGCTTTTACTCTACCTTACGATGTTATGAAGGTTGATTGTCTTGCTAAAAAGATCTTAATTTGAAAGGATGATTCCCATGCTTCATATTAATAAAGCTGCTGAACTGATGGGGGTTACAGTAAGGACCCTTCGCTACTATGATAAAGTCGGATTAATTCAGCCTGCTGCAAAAACTGAAGGCGGACACCGTTTGTATGCTGTTGAAGAATTAAAGAGGCTGCAGCAGGTGCAATTTTTAAAAAAAGGCGGTTTCTCGCTAAAAGAAATAAGGAGGATTTTAGACTCTCCAGATTGGGACTGGGGCCAAAGCTTAAAGAATCAGCTGGCATCTGTCTTAGAAGAACAAAAGAAGCTTGCCAATATGGAGACTGCTTTAAGAGAGCTGATTAATAGTATCTCCTTGGAAGGAAATAACGAGGATAAAGCCATTCAAAATCTTCTGTAGCTCTCTGCACAACATGAGGAAATAAGACAGCAATTTCGAAGATCATTATTTACGAATCAAGAACTTACACTTCTAAAAAGGGTACCTAATATGGCTGGGGATTCCGTTGAAACCCAGGAATGGATTTCGCTCATCCATCAGCTTACTCACTGTATGCATGAAGGGGTTCACTCCCCTAACGTCCAAGCAATTATAGGAAGGATGGATGAAAAACGGCTTGAATCATTTGGCGGACATGACGATTTCATCGATAAACTCTGGAAAACACGCATGTCTCCAGAGCAATCACAAAAAGCAGGCATGTATCCGATGGAGCAGACGATACTCGAATTTATGGATAGTGCTTACGCTGTTTACTTATCCGGCCACCAGACGGAAGGAGAAACATAATGAGTGGTTCAATGCTTTTGATGATTGGCGGCCTAGCTATTTTAGATATGCTCAGTCCCACTGCACTAGGCGTGACTGTTTATTTGCTGTTAACTCATAAGCGGCAAATTGCCACACGCTTATTTGTTTACCTTTTGACCATCGGGGGTATTTACTTTATTTGTGGTTTACTGTTAATGCTTGGACTTGAGTATGTATTGGATTCTATGGCTGAAGTTTTCAGAAGCCAATTGATGAGCCGGATTATATTTTTCATCGGTCTGTTTTTGCTTATCGGTAGCTTTTATATTCCGAAACGTAGCGGAAAAACGCCTACTGTGCAAAAATCGTCAGGAATACTTCCAATGATCGGGATCGGTATTACAACTGCCCTGCTCGAGATTGGGTTGGCAGTACCTTATTTCGCCGCAATCGGTTTGATGGTGACCGCTGAATTGCCAATGTGGGAGTGGCTTCCAATTCTAATTGGCTATAATGTTCTCATACTATTACCGCCGGTCGTTTTATATTTTCTGCATGTTCTTTTTGCAAAATGGATGCAAAAACCGCTGGAAGCTTTACGAACAAAAATGGATGCTAGTACAGATTCTGCCTTATCGTGGGGTATGAGTATTATCGGCGTCATCCTGATCCTCAATACATTAGATTATTTATAAAACGCTAGCCGGGTGAAGGCTATCTTATACATGTCCTACCATCTTTTCAATACCTCTTTTAACCTGCTCCTTTGTCATTTATCTATTTGCTACTTATGCTACAATATATTGGAAATTGCATGGAGCTGAATTTTTGCAGCTCGAATGAAAGGAGCTACATAGAAAATGAAAATAACTACATTTCCGACATTGGAAACCGAACGATTGATTTTGCGAAGAGTAACGAAAGAAGATGCGGCAAGCATGCTGCTGTATTTATCAGATAAGGACGTTATGAGGCATATTGGACTGAAGCCTTTTCAAACAACCAATGATGCGCTGGAGGAGATTGCCTGGTACGACTCGATTGTTAAAGACGGGACGGGGATCAGATGGGGTATTACCCTAAAAGAGGAAGGGAAGGTAATCGGAAGCTGCGGTTTTTTAAACCGTGTCGCAAAACATCGCCGCATTGAAATCGGAACAGAATTGAGCCGTGATTATTGGCATAGAGGAATCGCACGTGAAGCTTTACACGCAGTTATCCATTACGGCTTTCAACATATGGACATTCAACGAATTGAAGCTTTAATTGAACCAGCGAATCTTGCCTCCCAGAAACTATTTGAAAGACAAGGGTTTACTAAAGAAGGACTCCTGCGAAGCTATGAATATACATGCGGTAAGTATGATGATTTATTTATGTATTCTTTATTGGCAAAGGACTTAAATCTAGATTAGTAATAAAAGATAATCCTGTAACGTTAGTGCTGTGACGAGTTTGTCGCAGCAGGTGTGACTAGCTGTATACTTCTACAATTAGATAATGTTTTTGCATCTATTTAAATTGC
>JAPSKP010000009.1:11877-68333 GCA_031181585.1 Lysinibacillus sp. | reverse complement strand
ATATTACCTATTATAACAATATCCGGATTCAAACGAAATTAAACAACCAGTCGCCGGTAAAATACCGCCAACTGGCAGATTAATAAGGTGTTTTCTTACTGTCTCAAAAACGACACTCAGTGCCGACATGGAATGGTCTTTTTAATTCCGCAGGGCTGATTTGTCTTTCTAGTTAATTAATTTTGCAGCATCCTTTAAATCGAGCGGTTTATGGAAGTAGTAGCCTTGCCCAGTATGACAGCCCATTTTTTTCAGGCTTTCAAATTGTTCAGGTGTTTCAATACCTTCAGCGACAGCGTTCATCTGCAGATTCGATGCCAATTGCACAATGGTATGCACTACTGCATGCATGCCAGGATTATCCATTGCATTGATGAAACTGCGGTCGATTTTGATTTCGCGGAAGGGAAGCTGCTGCAAATAGCTGAGCGACGAGAAGCCCACGCCAAAATCATCGATCGAGCATTCAATACCATGTTGCCGCAGCTCTGAAAGGATTTCCTTCGCCTTTGAAAAATCAACGAGCTCCATGCTTTCTGTCACTTCTAATTTAATTAGATGAGGAGGTACTCTATAGCGCTTAATCAAATTGACAACCTGTTTAACAAAGCGCTCTTCATAAAAGTGAACAGGGGAAATATTAATAGCAATCGGCACTGTTTTTTCATCACTATCAAGTCTCTTTCGCTGCCATCTTAACACCTGCTTCATAACAAGCTCATCAATCTTTTTGATTTTCCCTGTCTGCTCAGCAAGCGGGATGAACACAGCAGGGGAGACAGGACCCAGCATATGGCTATTCCAGCGGCAAAGTGCTTCAAAACCTTCAATCTCCAAAGTATTGATATTGATTTTAGGCTGCAATACCACATAAAACTCCTTATGCTGAAGGCCGTATGTGAGTTGATTCCTCACATCCATCTCTAACTGCAATTTTACATCATTCTGCTCTTCAAAAAACGCTACATTCGTCCCTGATATCTGCCGGGATCTAGAAAGAGCCGTGTCCGCCTGGCGGATCACCTCGTCCAATTGGCTATTTGGAGAAAAATGAGTCATACCAATCTTTAAAGTAATATAAAACTCCTTCTCCAGTATAAGGAATGGTTCCTTTGTCAGCTGGCGGATTCTAGACTCGTATAACTCTGGCTGGTCAAAGCCTCTATTACTGGCAAAAACAATACAGGAGTTCGAAAACTTAGCGATAAGTTCTTTGCCTTCTTTCCATGTATGCTCCTGAAGCCGTTCAACCATCTGGCGTAGAATCTCGTCTCCTGCGCTGCGTCCATATACATCAACAATGCTTGAATATTCACCAGGCTGGATGATAATGATGAGCCCTCTTTCGCCCTGTTCCATCCAACTTTCCATTTCAGTATGGAAATAATGAAGATTCGGCAGCTTTGTTTCAGAATCAAAATAGGCAAGCTGACGGAGCTGTTGGGTTTGGGCAATATATTTAATGGATAATGAAATAAGCGGTACAAGCCGATTTAGAAACTCTATCTCAATAGACTTAATGTTTGGCTCCTTATCGAAGTACATCGTAATAGAACCGATTACTTCATTGGCTGTGCCGCAAATCGGCTTGCCCCAACAATGGTTAATTTCCATTTTTAAAGGAGCCTGTGCTATTTTCTTTGCAGCAGCCAGTTCTTTCTTTGTGAACTGCTTTACAAAAACAGCATTTCCGTTTCCGTTCATCATGGAGTTTAACTCCAGGCAATAAAGGACATTTGCAATTTCTAACGGGAGGGTACCGCTTGCCTCGGCCGTCATAGAAATCTCGTCCTTCATTAAGTGAATCGAACAATATATATTGCGTGTATAATACGTTTCAATCTGAGTTGTAATTAGTTGCAAAATATGTGAAAGAGAATCACCTTTTTCGATTTCCAGATAGACTTCATGTTCAAGTTTAGACAGCATTTTAAATAGCTTCTCATATGTTACATCTTTACTATGCACCATAATATATTGAGCGGCACCCTCCTGATCGCACATAGGATGGGTTACTAACTCATGCCAAAAGGGACTGTCATCTTTTTGATAATGAATAACGGATGTTTCGTATGGTAATGCATGTTTTACGTGATAATCTAGCTCCGCTAAAAGATCCGCTGCAGTTTTTAAACCAGCAAAGCACGATAGATTCTTACCGATTAATTCAGTTTCATCATATCCCGTCAATGCTGCAAACGGCTCATTATAGTAGACGAAAGGGCGGTTTGGGTGATGGGCATCTATAATAGCAACGCCTGTACTATATTGTTTCGCCATACTACAAAGAGAACTAAACAGCTCTTCTCTTGATAGGGGCATAGTATTGTGAATAGACATTCAGTGTCCCCCTACAATAATAATGAAAACGATGTCGAATACCGTAGTAAATGTAAGCAACTATTTACATATTATACCTCTTTATATGCAGGTGAAAAGAGGGATATTCAAAAAAAAATAGAATAAAATAAAAGAAAAACAGGAAAGATTGATGTATCTTTCCTGCATTCCTTGTCATTTTATAGTTTATTTGTTTCTACGTTGAAGCTCATCGTCCTCATGTAAGAGATTATCTTTCATCTCGGCCACTTCTTCCTGTGCCTCACCGCGTAAACGGTCTAAACGGCCTTCTGCACGAAGCTGTGGGTCGTTTGTCGCTTTTCCGAGACTCTCTTTTGCCTCACCTTTTAGTTTATTACCTGCACCTTTCATCTTATCTGATAAATTTGCCATGTAAAAAACCTCCTTAAAGTTTCGGTCTTAAGACTCTTCCCTTTAGGAGGCATATTAAACGTAAAACTAGTAGTTTTGAGGATCAGTAATAATTTTAAACTGTAAACCTTTATTATGATCGCTTACTTCATGTCGGATGCTATCTAAATCGACGAGCTGGTTTGACCCAACGAATTGTGCCAATGTATCTAACAGCTGGGAAAAAGCATTCGTGAACAAGGTACGCATATTGTCAAAATCAATATTGCGGAAATTGCCTTCAATATCATATGCTTCAATAGAATTCAGCCTTTTGGATGCACCAGCAAATCGGTCGTCATACACAGTATACTGTTCATCTGTAATAACGATAATATGTAACACCTCGCCTGTCGCTGTACGAAGCTCGACATTTGTTTTATGTTTTTTTACATCTGTGATTTCGTGAATGCCGTGTTTATGCTTGATAAAAAATAATGACATGGTAAAACCTCCATCTGAATAATAAAGTTAAAAATCTTAGCTTGTTGTGTAGTAGTCATATAGATAATGTAGTATTTCCTGACCATTTTCAGCCAGCAATGTGTCCCCATGATAGAGCACAGTTACACTTGCAGCTTCTTCCTGAATTATATGATTTTCCACCTCTAATACTACCGTTACTTCTCCGTGGAGGGCAAGAGCGTTTTTATTATTTTCTCCAATGCCATAGGCGGCAAACAGGTCAGGCTGCCAAGTGCCTGTCACCTTTAAATAAGTTTTGTCCTTACTGCGTTCATAATACCACTGGACGTCACGTAAAATGGATTTAAATAAATCGTTCACTGTAAAGGTTTGGTCATTGTATGAAATATCTATCGCCCGAATAGAATGGACATCCTGTGAAATAGCTGTTGCCGCCTTGTCAGCAGCCTCATTAATACCCGATGCCGCATTTTTGAGATCTGCCATTGTATCAGAGCATCCTGCCAAATATAGCGAAAGTATACTAGCTGAGCATAAAATGAAAATTTTCCGCATCGTCGCCCCTCCAACTCTCCATAAATCTTTCACATCTATCTTACTAAATCTTTTAACATGAAAAATGGTGACTTCCCAACTTTATGTGACTATTTTTCAACATATTTACATAACGGGACTGAGGACTATCCAGTGAGCCCAATGTGGAATAGGGAAGGACTGAAATAGCAAAAACAAGGATGGGTACAACAACTTTTTAGTTTCTCAAAAAATACATGGGAAGGGAATGGATTATGCATATTGATGATGAAATGTTGGACAAATTGGGGATATATTTCGTTTATCACGGAGTTTATGAAAAGTATGGTATTACATTTGAAAGCTTTGTTGAGCGGTGGAGGAAAGGGATATTAGAAATCTAATACAGATAGATTGCTGAAAGGTTTCCTGATTATTGTTTGAAGAGAAGACCTGTCAGACCGTTAGCAGGACAAGCCTATTAATGACGTAAAAAAAGTGTAGGAAGCACATTCATCTGCTTTCTACACTCTTTTATTAGAATTTCTTTTGGATCCAGTCGTTTGCCTCCAGCCAGCTGTTAACACGGATGACATTTGAAGGCACTGCTAATTGGTTATAGGGTGTATTGAACAGGATAACAGGAATGTTCAATTCCTCTGCAATCATAACTGCATTATCATGCTTATCTTCAAAAAATGCATCTACTTCATGTAAGCGGGCAGCCGCAATTTTATCATGACTGCCGATCAGTTCAATATGATCATACGGCACACATTGTTCCTGAAACCATTTTGTTGTAATGTCAAAAACATTTTCCCCACGTGCAGAAATATAGTAGAGCTCATAACGATTTTTCCAAGCACTTAAAATATTCTTTGCATCGGCTGCCAATTCACTAACAGCATACATAGAAGGCTCATTTTCCTTAAACCATGCATCAAACTGTGTTCGGTCAACAGGATGTGGAAACGCACTTAAAAAGTCATATTCCACTACATCATCTAATGTAATGTTGACGTTGTACTGCTTATTAATATGAGGAATGAGAGTGGCAGGACATGTGACCGTACCGTCAATATCGATGCCAAAGCGTGGTTTTAGTTTTGCAGCCACTAGAATCATCCCTCCTTACTATGCATTAACGTTTGCTTGTGCTTCTGCTTCACGTTTTTCTGCCATTTCAGCAGCCAGTTTATCGATTTCTTTTTTCAGTTCTTCTACCATTGTTTCTTCCGGTACTTTACGAACAGTTTTCCCTTTCATAAACAGAAGACCTTCACCCCGGGCTCCTGCGATACCAATATCCGCTTCACGGGCTTCACCAGGACCGTTTACCGCACATCCAAGCACCGCTACTTTCAATGGTACATTTAATTTTGAAATATATTCTTCCACTTCATTTGCAATGGAAATTAAATCGATTTCGATACGTCCGCAAGTAGGGCAGGAAATTAATGTAGCCATATTAGACGCAAGTCCGAACGACTTCAACAGCTCACGTGCAACTTTTATTTCTTCCACAGGATCAGCGGAAAGGGAAATACGCAGCGTGTTACCGATTCCTTTTGAAAGAATGGCACCAAGACCAGCAGCAGATTTTACTGTTCCGGCAAATAATGTACCGGATTCTGTAATTCCTAAGTGAAGAGGGTAGTCAAAAGCCTTTGCCGCTTTTTCATATGCTTCAATTGCCAAGTTTACATCCGATGCCTTCATTGACACTATGATGTCATGGAAATCAAGATCCTCTAAGATTTTGATATGGTGGAGTGCTGACTCTACCATGCCGTCTGCAGTTGGGTAACCATATTTTTCTAGGATATGGCGCTCTAAAGAGCCGGCATTTACACCAATACGGATTGGAATTCCTTTTGCTTTCGCGGCATTTACAACTGCTTCTACTTTTTCGCGGCGTCCAATGTTACCTGGGTTAATACGAACTTTATCAATCCCGTTTTCAATCGCTTTTAAAGCTAAACGGTAATCAAAGTGAATATCCGCTACAAGCGGAATGTTAATTTGTTTTTTTATTTCAGCAATCGCATCAGCAGCGCGCTCATCTGGAACAGCGACACGAACGATTTGGCATCCAGCTTCTTCTAAACGCTTAATTTCTGCTACAGTGGCTTCTACATCATGTGTTTTAGTTGTACACATACTTTGAATAACGACTTCGTTATTGCCACCGATCGTTAAGTTACCGACACGTACAGGACGTGTTTTTGTACGGTGAACGATTTCACTCATTTCATTTCTCTCCTTTTCAGGCCCTCATATGTAGACCGTCACTGTACCCTATTTTATCAGTCTCGGAAAGTAAATGACAAGAAAGAAGACCAGAATATTATTTTTCGCAACGATTTATTTGTTTTACCGGGATTAAAACTTCCTCACCGGGAATAAGGCGCTGATTTTGAAGATGTGGGTTGTACGTAAAAAATAACGTAAGTCTCTCTGATTCGGGGATCTTTGTTGCAGAAGGTGTAGCTGCGAATAAGCTGTAGATTGTATCCTTTTCTCTGATTTTGACGCGAACGGTTTCATACTCTATAGTTTCTGTACATGGCTCCTCATAGAAATTTGTTAGTGGCATCGTTCCTTCCTGTAAATCTATTTTAATAACAGCAGCGATAAGAAAGATGAGTATCGTCCAGCCTAATAAGCGCAAAAAAATCCCCCCTTGCACAACACTATATGTGCGAGTGAGAGATTCATGCTTACTTCTTTGGTTGTTTTGGGTATTTTGTTAATGCGATGATTATGAAGAACATTGTGATAAAGATTCCTATCATTGTTGTCCACACATCCGAGAACCGGAAAAACGAAAAGACAATAGATAATAGAGTCGCCCATGTTATCGCAAAAGCTGATGTCCGCCAAATATGGCGATACTCACCGCGCCGTTTCATGACGTTTAATAGCGTATAGCCTGCTAGTGCGTATAAACTTATACGTGCGAAAATAAGAAGGGAAGTCATGATAAACAAAAAGACAAAAGCAAACGGATAGAGTAGCCATTGGATATCAGCTAAATAGTCCGCTACACCGTCGATATTGAAAATGTCCTCAGAAAAGCCGGTAGTGAATTGACCGAATGAAAATACGGTTACAACGGTAATAAGCAGGAACACGTATTGAATGACCCTTCCAATCGACATAATTCGGTAGGCGGCCAGTTTTTTAGGGTTGATTAAGCTGTCGATGAATAATTGTGAGTGTTTCATATCGTTTCTCCTCCAAACGAAAGTTTACCATGAAAAAGACTGGAGGAAAATGGACATTGCATGAAACCTTTTAGGAGGTCATACGTAATTTGAGAGAAAGAAGGAGGGTATTATGGATATTATTGCTTGGATATTAATTATTGCATTTTTTGTCGTCGCATTTGTAGGGCTGATTTATCCTATTATTCCATCGGTAATATTTATTTTAGGTGGATTTGTTGTGTATGGATTATTTTATAGCTTCAGCGATTTGCCATGGTGGTTCTGGTTGATTGAGATTTTGTTTGTTGCACTGCTGTTTGGCGCAGATACAATTTCTAACCTTGTCGGTGTAAAGAAATTTGGCGGAACAAAGGCTGGGATGTGGGGAAGTACAATCGGTCTCCTGATAGGCCCGTTTGTTATACCGTTTTTAGGCATTCTTATTGGTCCATTTTTAGGAGCAGTAATCGCTGAACTGTTTGTCACGCGTACATCATGGCAGCAGGCTCTGAAAGCTGGGGTCGGTTCACTTGTTGGATTTTTAACCTCCATTGTGACAAAAGGAATATTGCAGGCTCTTATGATTGTTCTGTTCTTCTTCGTTATTTAACTGGTCGTTTTCCGCCAAAAGGCTGATTTACCATTTTCGAGGGCTTTTTTAGTTGAACGCCCCCCAAAATTTTGATACTTTAGATATGGCATCATATTTATTTATTTCAAGGAGGAATTGTCATGGCTTACAAATTACCAGAATTAACTTATGCATACGATGCATTAGAACCACATATCGATGCACGTACAATGGAAATCCATCATTCAAAGCACCACAATACGTATGTAACAAACTTGAACGCAGCGGTAGAAGGTACTGAATTCGCTGACAAAGACATCAACGAACTAATCGCTAACCTAGATGCACTTCCAGCAGACAAACAAACTGCAGTGCGCAACAATGGTGGTGGACACGCTAACCACACATTATTCTGGGAATTAATCGCTCCAGGCGGATCTAAAGAGCCTGTAGGCGAAGTGAAGGCAGCAATCGAAGCTAAATTCGGTTCATTCGATGCTTTCAAAGAAGAATTTGCAAAAGCTGCTACAACTCGCTTCGGTTCAGGCTGGGCTTGGTTGATCGTAGATGGTGATTCTGTTGCAGTTACTTCAACTCCAAACCAAGACTCTCCAGTAATGGAAGGCAAAACACCTATCCTAGGATTAGACGTTTGGGAGCATGCTTACTACTTAAATTATCAAAACCGTCGTCCAGACTACATCGGTGCTTTCTGGAATGTAGTAAACTGGGACGTAGTAGAGAAAAAGTTCCAAGAAGCTAAATAATAGCAAATAACCTTTCGCAATTCTCCTTTTGTGATGAAAACGTCAGCAAAGAGGGAATATGAAATAATAAAAAGCTCGTATTACGCGAGCTTTTTATTATTTATACGGAAGGAAAGGTTCGAGATTTGTTCTACTTCCTTTTACTTAAAAAGAAAAACCACGAGTCGTTCGGATAATTCCAATGACCCGCGGTTTTTTGTTTTTATAAAAATCTGTCTCTTACATTGGATAGAGATTAAGTGCTGTTTCGAAATTCTCCACTGTTACGACTGCAGAGAAGGAGGCACTTACTCCATTGCCTGCCATTGTTACTATGTAATGCCCCGGTGTATAGATGGATAGTTCGAGACCATTTGATGCACGGCCGATATAATAGCTGCCTGCAGGCATTGTTTTCCCGTCTATTCCTTGTACGAGGACAGTTGATGGAATAAAGCTGAGCTGTAAATCTTCATATGTATAAAAATTTACATTGTGTGAAAGTTCTTCTGTAAGATTACTGTCTGTCATATTGATTTGCAGTATGCCGTTATTAGGCTGAACATTAACTTTATACAATTTGTATTGCACTGTCTGTGTTCCAGAAAGTGAAGAAGGGCCGGCTATGAGCAGGCGAGTAGAACCTTCCTTCACAGGCAATAAATGAATTTCTGTCCCTGATGAAACAATGTTGATAAGTTCCTTTTCAGTTGACCATTCTGTAAAGGCTGTCATCCCCATATTTTTCGCCGCTGCCAATGAGCCGTTCTTTGGCGAGGTTTCTGCACGTCTGATAAAGACGGCTAATTGCCCGCGTGTTACATGGTTTCCAGGGGAGAAGGTAGTAGCTGTCGTACCTGTTGTAATCGCATAACTGTATAGTGCATTTACATATCCAAATGTTTCCGAGTCTTTTGCTATATCTGAAAAAGGCAATGTTTGAAACACACCGGAAATCCGGAAGGCATTTGTTAAGATTTTTGCCATTTGTCCTCGTGTAATAGGACTGTTCGGTTTAAACGTTCCATCCGCATAGCCATTCAGTATTTTTCGTTCGGCAAGCGCAGCTATTGCACCGTAATGCTCATATGATTCGGGTACGTCTGAAAAATGCACCGAGGCATTTTTTGTATCAAGCTTTAAGACACCGGATAAAATTTTTGCAGCCTGTGCCCGTGTTACAACTTCGTTTGGACGGTAAGTTCCATCTTTATAGCCGCTGATAACGCCGCGGTCAACAAGATTTGTCACAGCTTTTCCTACCTCTGTGCCGGGGGAGACATCACTGAATATGGTAGCTGCGGTGGTGTGAAATGGCGAACATACGATGAAAAACAGTGCCAGTAGCCATTTTTTCATAAAAATCTCACTCCTTTTATTATAAAAAAGCTGCAGTAAATGCAGCAAATCCCAAAATTATACTGCTGCCAATATAGATACCAGCAGTGAGAAAGCGTCTTGAAAGTAACAGCTGTAATGCTTCATAGCTAAAAGTAGAAAAGGTTGTAAACGCGCCTAAAAAGCCAACAGCAATCAGCTGGTAAAGTGCTGTGGGAAGTCCGCTGTTTACTGCAATGCCAAGAAGGAAAGAGCCAAGGATATTAATGAATAATGTAGAAAAAGGAAAACTGCCATTAATTCCAGCGAAAACCTTTCCTATATAGAATCGGCTTATTGCACCGAACCAGCCGCCAACCATAACTGAAATCATTGCGCCACCCCGTTTCTGAGTTTATAACCCGCATAACTCCCTAATACCCCTCCGAATATGGAAAGGCAAATATAAAAAAAAGCCCATTCGAACTGCCCATTCTTAACGAGGGAAATCGTTTCATAGCTAAAGGTGGAGAAAGTTGTAAAGGAACCTAGAAGTCCTGTTGTCAGCGCCAGCTTTATATGAGGTTTGCTTTTTAAAAAGGGCCCACTTAAAAGAAGGCTCAGCAGAAAGCAACCTATTATATTAACAAGAAAGGTTGCCAGCGGAAATTCTGCAGCATAGGAGATGAGATGGCTGACGTAAAAGCGAAGAAGAGCCCCAATAGCTCCCCCAAGACCGACAGCGATAAATTCCATTTCCTCCACTCCTCTATTTCGATATGTTTCTATTAAACAGGAAGAAGAAAAAAAATGAAACCTTTTGTGTAAAAATAGAGTCAAAACAATGGGAAACAATATGGCTCTGTAGTACTTTTTTTACCGGAGTGATGATGTTATACTAAAAGGCATGGGTTTTAATAAATAGTAGAAAGTTAATTTTGAAGAAAGGGGATTTTAAATGCGAAAACCAATCCAGAACAAACGCAACCAAAAACCAAAGGCAAAGCAACGGGCAAGCCTGACATTCCGCATGAACGTCCTTTTCTTTTCGATATTCTTATTGTTTTCCGTACTTATTTTCCGCCTTGGATATTTGCAAATTGTGAAAGGGGAAGATTATGTAAGTAAATTAGCGATGATGGAGGAAGTCAAAGTAAACACGAGTGTTCCTCGAGGCCGTATTTATGACCGAAATGGCCGTATTTTAGTGGATAATGTGCCTGAAAATGCAATTACATATACAAAATTGCCGACAACGAAGACAGAGGAAATGGTGAAGATAGCTGAAAGCTTGGCTGCTCTAATCGATATGCCTACAAATCGGGTGACAGCTCGTGATAAGGAAGACTTCTGGATTTTGCTAAATGCTGAAGAAGCGAAGGAAAAGGTAACGACAGAAGAGATGAATAAATTCCGTCAAGCGAATGAGGGGATTGAAGAAAAAGAGGTAAACAGGGAGTACGATAAACGTGTTCGTGCGCGGATTACAGAAGAGGAGCTTGCCTCATTGACGGAGCAGGATATGGAAGTGCTGGCGATATACCGGGAAATGACAAGCGGCTATAATCTGTCACCGCAAATTATTAAAAGCGAAAATGTAACCGACCATGAATTTGCTCTTGTCTCAGAGCGGCTATCCGAATTACCGGGGGTAAATACGACCACAGATTGGAAGCGCGTACGGCTTGCGCCTGTAGCAGTGCTAGGACGAACAACAACACCGAATAAAGGGATTCCGAAAAGCCAATTGGATCACTATCTGGCGCGTGGATACTCCCGTAATGACCGGGTAGGAGAAAGTTATTTTGAAGCCCAGTACGAAGAGCTCCTGCAAGGAGAGAAATCAGTCGTTAAAAACGTTACGAATAAAAAGGGTGAGGTTGTCGAGACCCTTACTACGTATGACGGCGAGCCTGGTAAAGACCTCGTAACTACACTTGATATCGAGCTCCAGCAAAAAGCAGAAGAGATTGTAGAAAAATACCTGCTGGAGGCAAAAAGATCGGGCAGTGCCTCATTACTTGACCGGGCATTTTATGTGATGATGGATCCAAAGACGGGAGAGATCCTATCAATGGTCGGTAAAAAGATTGAGTATGATGAAGAAACAGGCGAGCGTTATCTTGTTGATTATTCATACGGCAACTTCACAACAGCTTATGAGGCAGGTTCCACGGTAAAGGGTGCCACTGTTTTAACAGGTTACCGGGAAGGAGCTATTCAAATTGGAAGTTCCTTTATTGATGAACGGCTTTATATCGGTGGCGTTGAGAAAAGTTCGGTTTTCAACCGTTATGGCCGTATGAGTATGAACGACTTAGCTGCCCTTGAGCAGTCATCGAACGTATATATGTTTAAAATTGCTTTAAGCCTAGGCGGACTAACATATTATCCGGGCATGGGCTTGAATCTTGGAAATGATACTTTACAAAAGATGCGTAATGGATATAATCAAATGGGCTTGGGTGTCCGGACGGGCATCGACCTGCCAGGAGAAACGATAGGAATTGCTACTGACCCAAATAATCCTGGTAATATCCTGGATCTTTCAATCGGTCAGTTTGATACGTATACGCCATTACAGCTTGCACAGTATGTATCGACGATTGCCAACGGCGGTTACCGCATCCAGCCCCGCATGCTGAAGGAAATTCGTAATCCTTCGACTGACGGTGAAACAATGGGTGCACTGGTAGAGGAAATAGAGCCTAAAATATTGAACCGTATTGATAATACAGAACAGGAAATCAATCGAGTGAAGGAAGGGTTCCGTCGTGTATATATAGGTGCAAAAGGTTCGGCAGCAAGATATTTCCGCGATGCACCTTATACAGCAGCAGGTAAGACTGGTACAGCTGAGGTAAAGTACTATGACCCTGAAAAGTCGAAAAGCGGGATTGATACATTAAATCTTGTCCATGTAGGCTTTGCACCATATGAGAACCCTGAAGTGGCATACGCAGTTGTCCTTCCATGGGCAACAACAAGCTCCAATGTACCTCAATACTATAATAATTTAATTGCACGTAAAATACTCGATGCATATTTTGAGCTGAAGGAAAAACGGGCAGGCACAGACATCTCGTCAAGTACAGCCAGCCAGAAAATTCAGCCAGCCCTGTCTGAAGAAGTACTAAATGAGGATGAAGAAGAAGAAACGGTAAATGAATAGTTAAGTGAGGAGTAGTTCTTTAGGCGAAAGCTTATGGGACTACTCCTTTTTTTATTTACAAAATTTACAATTGTTAATACCTCTTTACCTAGGATTAACAACCTATTCATACGCTCTCAATATTCAGAATCTATAGTTGGAAATGTAAGAATAATACCTTTGATTTGGAGGACATTCACAATGAAAAAATGGAAGTACTTAGGCGCAACAGCATTAGTAGGGGCTACTTTACTACTAGGAGCTTGCGGAGACGACACAGACTCATCAAAAGCAAACGGGGCTGAAACAGAAGAAGGCACTGCACAGCTTTCAGGAGATGTAGTTGGTGATGGATCTTCCACAGTGGCACCGATTATGGAAGCCGTTGTAGAAGAATATGCAGGTGAACAAGGCGACGTACGTGTCTCTGTCGGGGTATCAGGAACTGGTGGAGGATTTGAAAAATTCATCAATGGAGAAACAGACTTTTCAAATGCATCTCGTCCAATGAAAGATGAGGAAGCGAAAAGATTAGAAGATGCAGGAATTGATTATACAGAATTTGAAATCGCATATGACGGTTTATCGGTTGTAATCCATCCAGATAATACATGGGCAAAAGAATTGACAGTAGATCAATTAAAACAGCTGTGGGTAGAGGATGGTACGACGAAGAAGTGGTCAGATATCGATCCGTCATGGCCGGATGAAGAAGTAGTGTTCTATTCACCGGGTGCAGATTCCGGTACATATGACTACTTTGACGAGGTTATTTTAGATGGGGAAGACCTAGTGAAGTCAGCGACTCTATCAGAAGACGACAATGTATTGGTACAGGGAGTTATTGGTGATAAAAATGCCATTGGATTCTTCGGATATGCATATTACCTGGCAAACGAAGACAAGCTGCAAGTTGTATCGATTGATGGAGTGACGCCTACAAATGAAACAATCGAATCTGGTGAATATTCGCCGCTGTCACGCCCTCTATTCGTATATGTGAAGAATGAAGCGATGAAAGAGAACGAAGCAGCCTACGACTTTATGAAATTTACACTTGAAAATGCTGGCGATATGGCGGAACTTACTGGCTATGTCCGCTCACCACAGGAAAAATATGATGAAGGCTTAGCAGCTCTAGAAGCATTACGTTAAACCTGAGACGTGTGGTAAGGCAAGCTTACCACACATTTTTTATTAGAAAGGAAGATTTAATGAGTCAATCAGTTCAGTCCATGATTGCTGCTTCTCGTAATAAGAAAAGTAAGAAAATCATTGAAAAGCTTGTTCCAATAGCATTGTTCTTAGCAGCGGCATTATCTGTACTTACCACTTTCGGCATTGTTTTTACGCTAATATTTGAGACATTTGAATTCTTTACCCGCATTTCAATTACGGATTATATTTTTGGGACGGAGTGGCTTCCTTTCTCAGGCAAAGAGCCGCTGTACGGTGTACTGCCGCTTATTTTAGGGACTTTTAAAGTTACATTTATTGCGATTCTAGTGGCGGTACCGTTCGGGCTTGGTGCGGCGATATATTTGAGCGAGTATGCATCAGATAAAACACGTCGTATAGTTAAGCCTATTTTAGAAATTTTGGCAGGAGTACCAACGATTGTTTACGGCTTTTTCGCGTTGACGTTCATTACACCGGCCCTGCAGGAAATAATTCCGTCATTAAAAATATTCAATGCACTGAGCCCGGGGATTGTAGTAGGAATTATGATTTTACCGATGATTGCATCTATGTCAGAAGATGCTATGAGTTCTGTACCAAATTCAATCCGTGAAGGTGCTCTAGGGCTAGGATCTACGAAATTTGAAGTTGCTATCAAAGTCGTGCTTCCAGCTGCTCTTTCCGGTATCGTAGCATCTGTGGTGCTCGCTGTTTCCCGTGCAATTGGAGAAACAATGATTGTATCTCTTGCAGGCGGATCGACACCGACATTTGAATTTGGGTTCACGGACTCTATTCAGACAATGACGGCCTATATCGTTCAAGTTTCTACTGGGGATGCTGGTTATGGTACGACAATTTACTATTCGATTTATGCAGTTGGTTTCACGTTATTCATCTTTACATTAGCTATGAATTTACTCGCACAATATATTTCGAAACGCTTCCGGGAGGAGTATTGACATGAAGTATTTAAATGATGTCCTTGTAATGAAACGGATGAACTCTCGTCTTACATTTAACAAGGTATGGAAAGCAATATTCCTTTTGGCAACAAGTTTTGCATTATTATCACTTGCTGTGCTATTGTTCCGTATCTTCTCCCAAGGTCTAGGTTATTTGAATTTTGACTTCTTAACGAATTTCGCATCTCGTATACCTGGAAATGCAGGTATTAAAGCAGCGTTAATTGGTTCGCTCTGGTTAATGGCAGTAGTCGCACCTGTTTCTATCATTCTAGGTGTTTCTACAGCGATCTATTTAGAGGAATATGCCAAAAAAAATAAAATCAATGATTTTATTCGTATGAATATTGCAAACCTGGCAGGTGTGCCATCGATAGTATTCGGGCTTCTGGGCCTTACAATTTTCGTTCGGATGCTGGATTTTGGAAAAAGCATTTTAGCAGCCGGATTTACGATGAGTTTGCTTATCTTACCTGTCATTATTGTAGCAGCACAGGAAGCGATTCGTGCGGTGCCGAATGAACAGAGAGAGGCATCATACGGGATGGGGGCTACGAAATGGCAAACGATTATACGTGTTGTGCTTCCAGCAGCCATTCCTGGGATTTTAACAGGAAGTATACTTGCTCTTTCTCGTGCGATTGGCGAGACTGCACCGCTTGTTGTAATCGGTATCCCGGTTATTCTGCAGTTTCTTCCGACAGGGCTGCTCGATTCCTTTACAGCGTTGCCAATGCAGATCTTTGATTGGGCGAAACGTCCTCAGGAAGAGTTTCAATACGTGGCAGCAGCAGGCATTATTGTTCTGATGACAATGCTTGTATTGATGAACTCTATTGCTGTACTGATTCGAAATAAGTTTCAAAAACGCTATTAAGGAGTGGATAAAATGATTCAAATAGCTGAACAAAAAACACCTAAAATTGTTGTGAATAATGCAAAGTCAAAAGCGGTAAGCAATTCGAAAAAAGAATTCGTTTTCCAAACAAAAAATTTCGACTTATGGTATGGCGAACATCATGCGTTGAAAAACCTCAACATTGATATTGCGGAGAATGAGGTAACTGCAGTAATTGGACCGTCTGGATGCGGGAAATCTACCTATGTAAAAGCATTAAATCGAATGGTTGAACTGGTACCTACTGTACGTACGACTGGGGAAATCAATTACCGGGGACGTAATATTTTCGGCACTAATTATGAGGTGGAAGAGCTGCGTACAAAAGTAGGGATGGTATTCCAAAAACCGAATCCTTTCCCTAAGTCTATCTATGATAATATTGCTTACGGACCACGTATCCATGGAATTAAAAACAAGAAAATTCTTGACGAAATTGTAGAGAAATCATTGCAAGGTGCTGCTATTTGGGATGATGTGAAGGACCGTCTTCATCAGAATGCTTACAGTCTCTCTGGAGGGCAGCAACAGCGAATTTGTATCGCTAGATGTCTTGCCATTGAACCGGATGTCATTTTAATGGATGAGCCCACATCGGCACTTGACCCGATTTCTACACTCAAGGTGGAAGAGCTGGTACAGGAGCTGAAGGAACAATACTCTATCATTATTGTTACCCACAATATGCAGCAGGCAGCCCGAATTTCCGATAAAACAGCATTCTTTTTAAATGGGGAAATTGTAGAATTTGATCAGACGGACAAAATCTTCTCAAACCCGACAGATAGACGGACAGAAGATTATATTTCTGGACGATTTGGATAAGGAGTGAAGAAACATAATGGTACGTGAGAGATTTGAAAATGATTTACAGGATGTGCAGCAGGCATTTCATGAATTAAGTACAAAAGCTATTGATGCATTCGAGCTTGCTTTTAAAGCTTTTGTAGAAAAAGATATGGACCTTGCACTTGAGATTATTGAAATGGATACGGATATTAATCGTTTGGAGGAAGCGATCAATGATCGCGTTATTCTGTTGATCGCAAAGCAACAGCCTGTAGCAACAGATTTACGAAGACTGATCGTCATGATCAAAGCCTCAGCCGATATGGAACGCATTGGAGACTATGCTGTGAATATCGCGAAGGAAACGATACGGATGGGGAAAGATCCTTTTATTACAACAATCGAAACTTTAGAAGATATGCATTTCCGGACAACATCTATGCTTCGTCAGATTATAAAGGCATTTATTGAAGAAAATACGGCAAAAGCTAAAGAAATTGCAGATTTGGATGACCAGGTGGATGAACTGTATGGAGATACGGTTAGTAATCTGATGCGGCTTTCAAGTGTCCAGACAGAAAATCTATCCCAAATCACCTATTTATCTTTTATCGCCCGTTATATTGAGCGGTGTGCTGATTATGCTACAAATATTGCAGAGCACCTGTTTTATCTTGTGAAGGGGCAGCGGTACGAATTGAATAACTGATGAAAAGCGAAAAAGGTAGTCCCGAAAGTTCGAATGGCTGTACTACCTTTGGACTGCTGGCTGCCAAAATCTTTGTTTATGCGGCGGTACGTCGGCATATTCACATTTTCATTATAAAGGGCGTGTCTCATGAATTTGAGATGCGCCCTTTGTTTGCTTTTGTTTTCTGAAAAATGACAGAGAAAATCTGTTTTGGTGCAAAAAAATAAGTTACAATAATTGTTAGACGACATTAAAGGGGTGCTTCATTTATTTGGCCTTGCCGAAAATCGGAAAAGCCAAGGTACTGTCGTCTGATTATATATTTTACTTGATTGCACAGTAATTAGAGGGGGAAGAATGAAATGAACACAGTTGGAATAGTAGGGGTTCCTATGGACCTAGGGCAGGAGCGGCGCGGCGTCGATATGGGACCAAGTGCTATACGTTATGCAGGGCTGCAGGACCGGTTAGTGGAACTTGGCTATTCAGTTATTGATTATGGGGACATTTCGGTACAAGGGCGGTGTCCAGTACAAATCGGAGATGCCAATCTGAAAAATCTTCAATCGGTCGTAGAAGCAAGTCTCGGTGTGAAAGAAAGTGTTATAAAAATGTTGAAAGATGATGTATTTCCACTGATATTAGGGGGAGATCACAGCATTTCTATCGGGACGCTTGCAGCAATTAATGAAAAACGGAGCAATGTCGGGGTCATTTGGTATGATGCCCACGGCGATTTAAATATACCGGAAACGTCGCCATCAGGAAACATACATGGGATGCCGCTTGCTGTAAATTTGGATCTTGGCCATTCATCCTTAACTTCCATCGGGGGAAATAAAATCAAACCTGAAAACATTGTGCTGATTGGAGCGCGGGCGCTCGATGAGGGAGAGAAGGAGCTCATTCACAGGCTGGGGATAAAAGTATTTACTATGCATGAAATTGACCGGATGGGAATGACGTCTGTCATTGAGCAGACGATTGCTCATTTAAAGGATACAGACGGTGTTCACTTATCTCTTGATCTTGACGCACTTGATCCGATGGAGTGCCCAGGAGTAGGGACACCAGTCCGTGGAGGCATTACATATCGTGAAAGCCATTTGGCGATGGAAATGCTTGCAGAAAGCAGGCTTATTACATCAGCAGAATTTGTAGAAGTGAACCCTATTTTAGATGATCGTAACAAAACAGCAGAAGTAGCCGTTGCATTAGTCGGTTCACTTTTTGGAGATAAGCTTCTATAAATAACAAGAACTGCGCAATGTGGCGCAGTTCTTTTACTTTATCCGAGAAATTGCTTGACTGCCTTTGTAAAGGCTTTTGCATCTTCCAGCATGCCAAGGTGTCCTGTTTTCGTTATAATTTTCTGAACAGCAATATTTTCAGTTTCGAGCGGTGGAACTACTGTATCCTCGCTGCCTTCAATTACAAGAATCGGAGTTGAAACTTCGTGGATAAAACTTGTCTGATCAGGTCTGGATTTCATCGCTTCTAATGCAGCTAGTAATCCTTCAACTGTTGCTTCATAGCCGACACGGCGAGCATAATCTACATCTTCCGAATGAGGGGTTTCACCAAAAAATGCATTGATGCCATTATCAACATATGCTTTTACCCCATCTTGTTCGATAGCTGCCTTCTGCTGATCCCGTTTCTTTTGTGCTTCCGGAGAGTCAGAGGCTGCAGAAGAATAAGCAAGGATTGCTTTATCAATTTCTGCTATTTCTTTTTCCAAAGCAGCAAGGGTAATATAACCACCCATTGAGTGCCCTAACCAAGTAGCATTCGAAACTTTTTCATATTTCAGTACCTCGGCAACCGCCTCAGCATAGTCATATACCGTATAGGAATCCAATTCTACATTGCTTTTTCCATGGCCAGGCAGGTCAATTCGGAGAATGTCATATTCCTTCTCCAGCTCTTCTAATACTTTATGGAACATGTCCAGCCCGCCAAGGAATCCATGAATCATGACGATTGTATCGCCGTCTGTATTGCCATTTCGTTCGTAATGCAGCATAAAATAACCTCCTTCTATCTATCCCTCTATTTGTAATTTCCTTCCTAGCGTATGTCCTAAACATATTATCTCTAATTACGGTGGGTTTTAGCAAAGAAAGTATAGGAAATAAGTCGAATTTTAAAAAAAAATTAATTGAAGATATTTCTTGATACTATAGTAAAATGCACTGTAAATAGGAGATGTTTTTATGAGTACACTTGAAGATGTAATGGTACCGATTAACGGGCACGTTGTACTTTATGTGCCGGCAAACAGTTCGTTTCAACTGAAAGTGGAATCTGTTACAGGTTATGGTTGTTCTTACGTAACAGAGTAATACATAAAAGCAGCACCCATTTTAGTATGGCGTGCTGCTTTATTTAGATGTCGCTATTCTATTACTTGTGCATTATCAATAACTTCCTGTGGAATTGTGATTGCATCGATTTTATTAAAGTCTGAATAGTCAACTGTCGCGCTTTGATTGATTGTCATTTTCCCCGTTTCTTCTTCCATTGTCATAACCATATCCATTTTCATATTGCTCATGTCGAATGTCTCTTTATCAATAATAAAAACATATTGCGCATCTTCGATGTTTAATCCATCCATACTGCCAAGTAATTGCTCTTCGCCGCCCATAGATGCTTTTGCCTGCTCAAGCGCAAATTCCTTAAATTTTTCTCCGTCCGTATCCAATGTTAAAATATACTCATCATCATTTTGTTCAAAAGTAAAATCCTTAACAAATTGTTCTAGCTGACGAAGCTGTTCAGAGGGGTCATTTTGGATGCCCGCTTGGTTCATAAGCTCGTCATATTCCCCTTGAGGCAGTTTAAGCCAACTGCCAGCAGTTTCCTCGTAAATATAAAAGCCATCACTTTGTGTCATATACATTTTCATAGGAGCTTCCATTTCTTCGCCGCTTTCACTGTCCTTCATAGCTGTCGTACCTTCTAGATAAAGCTGAATAGGATCGATGATCATATCCATATTGAAATCTGAAGTAGATGTCATTTCGAAGGCTCCTTCTTCTGAATCCACCCCGATCGTCTGGTCAATTTTCATAGTAGCTTTAGCACTTTTTAATTCCTGCTGTCTTTCAATTGTTTTTTCATATACTTGCTCTAATGTTAGCTCCGATTTTTCTGAGGCGTTATCCGTTACGGTTGCAGAATCACCACATGCTGCAACTAATACTGCGGAACCTAATGTCATGCCAATAAATAATTTTTTCTTCAAAATAGCCATCTCCTTTTTATGAGTTCTCTTAACCATACGTTAATAATCCCGTAATGGTTTCAAAAAATTGAGAATTAAATTATAAAATTAATAATATGTATATATATACCAACTAAGGGAACGTCAACATATTGTTTGAAATAGACAAAAAAAAGGAATAAATAAGATATCATTTCAACAGAGGAGGATGTTTATGAAAGATAGTATTGCGCTGCTGCTCATCGGTGGAATCGTGTTAAGTGTAAGTGTAGTATTATGGCTGCTGCATTATGTGATCCCGGGTCTTATACTATTTGGCGTTGCATCAGTCCTTCTGCTAGTAGGTATTTCGCTGGTTAAACTTCGTGAAGGTCAGCCGATTAACCGACGGTCACGTACTGAATAACAGAACTTTCTCTTTTCTATTCACAGTTTCGTGATATTTTAAACACGTAAACGTGAATTTCAGACAACTTTACTATTTTTATTTTATTTTTTTCTATATACTAACAAGTACATTCAAGAATAAGGTGTGTGAATAGAAAGTGAAGACATTATTTTATGATGATGTTTTACGTTTTTTATATAGCAGTGAGATGTTTCAGCAGCTCACTGAAGAGGCACAGCAAGCATTTCTGAATCAATTTGCCCGGGATGAGGAATTTATAAAGTCCATTGGGGTTGCGGTTGAGTTTCAGGATCGTCTAGGCAAATTAGAAGGCTCGGTCCCGCTCGTCACTCCTTATGAAGATGAAGGTTTACGTGATATGCGCGCCATCCAGCGCAAGTCAACTTTAAAGGATAAAGCTGTCACAAAAGGGAATGTAACATACGTTCCCTTTCATCATAAAATAGATTTTGTTGCTCCGTTGATTGTAGGGCTCGATACATCTCGGGGTATGGAGGAGTACGAAATTCAGGCAAAGGGACTGATTTTGCCATTATTGGAGTTATGTGCTGAGCAGAAAAGAGATTGCATCGTTGCTACAATTAATGACCGGTGTCTCTTCCCTCATGGTGAATTAACATCGGAAGGCATTCAGCGGCTACAGTATATTAAAATGGAAAATGAACAGGATATGGCGCTTCTTTTTAAACAAGCATTGTATCTTTTTGATGCTTATCAATTGAAGGAAGAAGCGGAATTTATGCTTCTAACTGCGAATACATTTAATCTTGCTTCTATTCCGGATTCCTTGATCGAGGAATTTGAGATAAGGGGGATTGAGTTATCGGCCATCGCTCTTAATTCGCAGCATTTTGAAGAGGCGCCCCTTCCGTTTTTGAAGAAGGTTTTTTTCCCGAATGGATAAACGCCGGCCAAGCGCAAAAGAACCACTAATTTGAACTGCATTTTTCTCATCACGTGAGAAAATGCGGTTTTTATTTTGGAGAAGGTTATATTTCAGCATAAAGATATCGAAAAATTATTTGAATAATATAAAATTTTATAATAGAATAAAGCCAAGTAAAGGCCATGATGAAAAAATAGTAATGCTATAAAAAACAACAGAGAGCCGGTGTTTGGTGGGAATCCGGTGTGGAGGATAGCATGAATGGGTTTTCTAGCTGCGAAGAGGAAATGCTTCGACGTAGGTCTCACGTTACGAGAAAAGAGTGGACTATTATATGTAATAGTCAATAAAGGTGGCACCACGGCTCTCCGTCCTTTTTTGCGGAGGGCCTTTTTATGTGCAAAATGAGCTGAGAGAGGATAGTTGAGATGACAGTTGAGATTAGAGATTATGCAGTCCGAAAGCTACGGGGAGATATGCTGACTCCTGTGTCTATCTTTAATGCACTGCATGGAGAGCGCAAAGTATTATTTGAATCAAATGCTAAATACGAGGAAAGCGGAAGGTATTCCTTTATTGCAGTGGATCCAATTGCAGAACTAAAGGGAGGAAAATCGAGCTGTATATTCCGCTTTCAAGATGAAACGACAGCGTATGCTGTGCCAGTGATTGAGCAATTGAAAAATTGTTTGCCAATTCGTGAAGTGGAATATCCATTTGCTTTTTTTGGAGGGGCGATCGGTTATTTTGGCTATGAAACGGCCTTTCACTTTGAAAAAATCGGAGAAGTTCTGAATGATGTTTATCAGATGCCGGATGTACATGTGTATTTCTATGATACATTTATTGTAATTGATCATTTGAAGCAGGATATCACAGTGGCAGCCATCGATTTATTTCAGTCAGGCAGAACACAAGAAGAGCTAGAGGCAGCAGTTGCTCATATAGAAGAGCAGCTTTATCAGCCGCAGATGCAAACAATAGAAGAACCACTGGCTGTCTCCTTTACCCCGACAATTGAAAAGCAGCGATTTATCGATATGGTCGAAAAAGCAAAAGAACATATTCGTAATGGGGATATTTTTCAGGTGGTCTTATCGCAGACCTTTGAAACTGAATTTAATGGAAACCCGTTTACCTTATACCGTAAACTTCGCACAACCAATCCGTCACCCTATATGTTTTATATGGAATTCGGTCAGTATACCGTTTTAGGCACTTCACCGGAAAGTCTAGTGAAAGTCAGAGAGGGGATCGTAACAACGAATCCGATTGCAGGTACGAAGCCGCGGGGTAAGACAGCTGCTGAGGATGAAGCAATAGCAGCCGCGCTATTGGCTGATGAAAAGGAAATTGCCGAACATAAGATGCTGGTCGATCTTGGTAGAAATGATGTGGGACGGGTAGCGAAAACCGGCAGTGTGAAAGTAACAAAATATATGGCAATTGAGCGGTATAAATATGTCATGCATATTGTGTCGGAGGTAATTGGTGAGCTGCGCAATGATCGGCATGTCGTTGATGTACTCGCATCCAGCTTACCAGCAGGAACGGTATCAGGTGCTCCTAAAATAAGAGCCATGCAAATTATTAACGCTCTTGAGCAGAAAAAACGAGGCATTTATGCAGGCGCAATTGGTTATATATCGGTAACGGGTGCTATGGATCTTGCACTTGCCATTCGGACAATGGTTGTGAAGGATGGGAAAGCATATGTCCAAGCGGGCGCAGGAATCGTCCATGATTCAGTACCAGAATCAGAATATGAGGAGACGCTTAATAAGGCACGTGCCTTGCTGGAGGTGGCAAAATGATTCTCCTAATCGATAATTATGATTCCTTCACATATAACCTTTATCATCAAATTGCTTCACAGGGTTCTGAAGTAAAAGTCATCCGCAATGATGAGTTAACAATTGAGGCAATCCGTCGAATGCAGCCAGAAGCCATTGTATTGTCGCCAGGCCCCGGCGCTCCGAGGGATGCAGGAATTACCGTACAAATTATTAGGGAGCTTTATAAGGAGTACCCTATTTTAGGCATCTGTCTTGGTCATCAGGCAATTGGAGAGGCTTTTGGGGGTGACATCGTCCGTGCGAATACTATTATGCATGGAAAGACAAGTATGCTAACGTATGAAAAACGAGGTCTATTTGAAAGCTTGGAAGAAGAAGTAGAAGTAATGCGTTATCATTCCTTGATTATCGACCCTGCTACACTTCATTCGGATTTTGATATATTGGCGACATCAAGCGATGATGGAGAAATCATGGCGATTCAGCATAAATCGTATCCAGTGTTCGGGCTTCAATTCCACCCAGAGTCAATTGGTACCCTTGCAGGGAAGCAGATGGTTGCAGCATTTCTGCAATATGTATAAGGAGGGAGTAGATGGAATACGAATGGATGGAGAGCTTGAAACGTGCATCTTCTGAAGAAATAGCTTCTTATATCCCCAAGCTGTTGGATGCTGTAAAGAATGATAAATATGAAGAGCGTGCATTGGAAATATTGCTGCAATACCCAACGGAAAGCACTGTATTTATAGAAGAGGCGCTGCTTTCAGGTGATTTTATTCTACAGAAGATACTGCTTCAAAAGCTTGTACCGCACTTGCCTTTTTATTCAAAAATGGTTGTAGCAAATGCGGTTGAGCAAATTGCATTAATTCCAGGAGAGCTGCAGCAGCTTGCGCAGACGGCTCTGCAAAGCTTTGAGCCATAACAAAACAAGAGAGGTATATGCATATTGTGCATATACCTCTTTCTACTGGATAATTTTTAGAGTGGTGAATCTTGATAAAAGCAATAGGGATCTTTATAGGAAAAAGTAAACATAATGGAAATAGGTCAGATAAAGTGTAAGATAATTAAATGTCAGATAAATTTTTCTTTAAAATGAGTCCTTGTTGTCATTTCTTCCGTCTGTAGGGTAAGAAAGGAGGCGTCCACTATGGAAATTGAACAGTTGATTCATACATATGGCGATTATTTGTTCCGAGTCGCTTTTATTTATACAAAGGATGAACGTGCCGCCGAAGAGGTTGTGCAGGATGTATTTATGAAATTTTATCAAACGAGCCATCGCTTTGATGAACGTTCTTCCCTAAAAACATATTTGACTAAAATGACTGTCAACAGGAGCTACGACTATCTCCGAAGCTGGAAACACCGTACGTTTTCTTTGTTAGAACAATTGACAGGAGCAAGCAGGGGAGCCGACTATCGTGTGTTGCAAAAAGAAGAACGCGGTGAGATTACAAAAGCGGTATTAAAACTTCCTGTCAAATATCGTGAGGTGCTGCTTCTCTATTATTATGAAGATTTACAGGTAAGTGAAGTAGCGGAATTTCTCCGGGTTCCTGTTTCCACAGTGAAAACAAGGCTGCAGCGGGGAAGAGAAAAGCTGAAACAACTGCTGCCGAAACAACAATGGGAGGTGTTAGCAAATGACGATTCAAGATAATTGGAAACGGGAATTAGATCAGCTTCATCTAACAGAAATTCAAAAACAACAAATGATCGATCGTGTAAAATCAGAAAAGAAACAGAAGAAATCGTATGTGTCATTCATACTTCCAGCCTTTGTTTTGTTAGCTATGTTTTCAGGCTGGCTGGCCCTGCAGCCGAGTACTGTGATACAGCAAACAGCAGCGCCTGTAGAAACGACAAATGAGGCAATTTCCATAGAAGAAATCATTTGGCTAACGCTCACCTTGCTTCTGATGATGTCGGCTTATACACTAGCAGTCGTTTCGTTGCTTAAAGTAAAACGCTGGCAAAATGCTGCGTTGGTTCAGCGGCTAATTGGGTTTTTAAAATCGTATCGGATCATTTGGGTGATTATTAGTTTGCTTGGTTTTGGCTTTGCTATGACAGAGATTGCATCAGATTTGAAAGACCCTATAAAATTTTTACAATTTTTCTTTGTTATATTCTTATTCGCGAACACATCTTTCATTCAAATCTTGCTGACACGCAACGAGCAACGTGCGCATTGCCCGCACTGCGGGATGGAACTAACAAACAAAGAAATGCTGAAAAAGAGCTTCATGATTTATGATGCAAAATGTGATACTTGTAAAAAGAAAATGTACTATGATAGAAAGAAAAATCAAAACTCGTATCTTATTCAAGCTCTTTGGATGCCAATATGCCTGCTAATGCCAAGTGTAGGCATTCCATTTTATTTAATGATTATTTATTTTGTCTTATATGCTGTCTTTACATTCGGCTATCTATTTTCTTATACAATACGATTTTCCACACAAAGTGACGAACAACAACCTCCACTATGGTAAAATTTAAACGGGGAGGGATGACGATGGATCGTTTTAAAAAGGGCATGGAAACGATGAAAGACTATGTAACAGAAGATGCTTTGAAGCAGATGGTAGCATCAGATGCACTGGCTGACATTGCACCAGATCTGCGGAAAATGATTATTGAATTTGCCTATGGAGATATTTATTCAAGAGAAGGGCTGGGGAAAAAGAAGCGGGCACTCGTCGTCATTACGGCGGTAGTGACGCAAGGAGCTGCACCCCAAACGAAGACTCATATTACACGCGGGCTGCATGCTGGTTTGACGCCGAAGGAGATTGTCGAGGCGTTGCTCCAGCTTGTACCTTATATCGGTTTTCCGCGTGTTCAAAATGCCTTAACAATCGCTCAGGAAGTTTTTCGTGAAAAGAAATTGCAGGTGAAATAGGAAAGCCCATAGAAGCTTGCAAAAAATTTGCATGTTAAAAGGTCAAAAATATGGGGAGTATGTATTAGCTATATAATATGTGCTCCCTTTAAAGTTCTCTATATAAGTATCACAAATTTAGCTGCTGCTCCTTCATAAAATCTCATGTCTCTAGCCTTCTTATGCATCCATTAGACCTAAAATCGAATGAAGTACTTTCCTCGCATTGACTGTAGAGGATATGATTAGTAACCTTGTAATTACAGTACTCAAATTTGAGTATTGTAATTTATTTTTCAAACGAAAAAGGTGAAGGAGGAGAGCTTTTGAAACAGGAAGTTATTTCATTTGAGGATATTAAACAGTTTCAATCGAGATCAGAACAATTTCATCCGCTAAGTTGGTATAGGGACATGCTGCTGAATGAGCCTGTTAGTTACAGTGAGACGTCGAATACTTGGAATGTATTTAAATATAAAGATGTAAAACGAGTATTAAGCGATTATGAATATTTTTCAGGAGAAGGCGACCGTACGACAACGTCCGTTAAAATCAGTGAGGACAACTTTAGCGATAACAAGGTGCATACGATGACTCTTGACCCACCTAATAATAGAAAAGGGCGGATGTTACTTGCTTCTGCTTTCACTCCCAGAAGCCTCACAAATTGGGAGCCGCGTATAAATCAAGTAGCGAAAAACCTTGTAGATCAGTTAGACGCTGACGAAGTAATTGATGTTGTTCAAGCAATATCCACACCTATGCCTGCTATCGTGATGTCAGATTTACTAGGAATTCCTTCACCAGATGTCCAGCTTTTTAAAAATTGGGTAGACATCCTGTTCCTGCCTTATAAAAAAGAAGAGGAGGAAAGCATAGACCAAAAGAAAAACATTGCTATCCAGGAGTTCTTTACTTACTTGCGACCAATTATTACTGAAAAACGCAGTAATTTAGATGATGACATTATCTCTGATTTAATCCGAGCAGAGGTTGATGGGGAAAGGCTCAATGACAAGGAAATTATTGAAATGACGATGGCTATTTTAGGAGCAGGTATTGAAACAACAAGTCATATGATTTCGACTACCTTCTATTCTCTTCTGTATGATGATAAAAATCTATATACAGAGCTTCATACACAACCTGAGCTCATCCCGAATGCAGTAGAGGAAATGCTGCGGTACCGTTTTCAAATGGGGAGAAGACATAGAACGGTAAAAAAAGATCATGAGCTGTTTGGTGTGAAAATGAAGAAAGGAGATGTTGTCATAGCCTGGATGGGAGCTGCAAATGTGGATGAAGACATGTTTGATGACCCTTTTACGTTAAATATCCATCGCGCTAATAATCATCAACATCTTACTTTTGGAAAAGGAGCACATTTTTGTTTAGGTGCACCATTAGCAAGATTGGAACTAAAAATAGTGTTAGAGAACTTCTTGAAAAAATTCAGCAAAATAGAGGCAATGCCGTCATTTGATTTAGAAAACAATTTAACGGATGCAGCAACTGGACAAACCTTGACTTATCTTCCGTTAAAGGCGACAAAATAAACTATGTTCGTATAGGCGGTCATTCTTCAGCTAAGTACTATATAACGGGCGTCCCAAAGGTTACACTTAATGGATAATCTTCTGGGAAGTTTATTAGTTATGAAGCTTATATTTACTGTAGAGATAAAGAGATTCACATTATAATCCTTAAATAAAAAAGGGTGTAGACAAACTCCTGCTATTTTTGAGTTTGTCTACATCCTGTGACAAAGTAATTACTTTGTCTTCTTTTATAAATACTTTTCGATTTCCTTTTCGAATTTTGATGGTTTATCAGTCGGGCCGAAACGTTTTACTACGTGGCCTTCCTTATCCACCAAGAACTTAGTAAAGTTCCATTTAACACTCTTGCCAAGCAAACCTTTTGTCTCTTCCGTTATTAATTGGAACAAAGGGTGCGCCTGATCGCCGTTGACTTTTACAATTTCATGCATTGGAAATGTAACTCCATATGTTAGACGGCATGCTTGCGAGGCTTGGTCAGCAGTGCCGACTTCCTGTTTGAACTGATTGGATGGAAAGCCTAATACAACAAAGTCACGATCTGCATACTTTTTATAAAGTTCCTCTAAATCCTCAAATTGTCCAACAAGCCCGCATTTCGTTGCTGTATTGACAATAAGCATTGTTTTTCCTTTATAGCGGTCGAGCTTATATGTTTCCCCAGAATCCGCTGTTACCTGAATGTCGTAAATGTTCATATTGTTTCCTCCTTGTTCATCATTCCCAAAAATTCATTCAATTGCTGCAAACATTCTTTTAATGCCGGACCTTTACTAGAGATAAAATCAAAGCAAAACAGCTTTTCAACGATTGCCTGCTCAATGGTTGGCTGCATAGCCTTGGCTGTCTCGGTAAGTGAAAAATAGGAAGCCCGCTTGTCTTTCGTGGAGGGCTCTTTCTTTAGCAGGTCTTTTTCGACTAATTTTTGCAGAACGGGGTTTAACGTTCCGATTCCAAGCCCTAATTTCTCGCAAAGAGATGACGTTGTTTGGCTGTCTTCATCTCCCAAGGCCAAAAGTACAAGGTACTGTGGATACGTTAAACCAAATGGCTGCAATGTTTTCGCATAAAGTTTGGTAAATTGGTTGGCTGCTTTATACACTTCAAAGCAAAGTTGTTGCTCCAATTTTTGCATGATGATTTTTCACCTCAATTTATATCGTATACGATGTAAATTTGTTTGTAAAATAATTAAGTCCAAGAAAAAAATAAATTTTTACGAAATCTATCGTAGGAAAATGTCTAAATTATGTCTTGGATAATAAATAAAGTGCTCGTATATGACAATTGTCACTAGTAGAAAACGCTTTCATTCTATAAATTTAAAGCCATAAACCTATAGAGTAAGGGGAATTACAGAAGTTGGCAAAGATTGCTTGGATTACTGATACGGCAGCATTTTTATCTCAAGAATTCATTAACGAAAATAATATTCACGTTTTACCTTTAAATGTAGTATTTGAAGAAGGCGCACTTCGTGAAACAGTCGATATGACACATAAAGAGTTTTATAATCGATTGCGAAATGCAAAAGTTCACCCTAAAACATCTCAACCAAACTTTGGAGAACAGGTAGCACTTTATGAAAAGTTAAAGAAGAGCGGCTATGATTGCGCCATTGCTGTTCATACCTCTTCTAAGCAATCAGGCACTGTAACGAGTGCCCCGATAGCAGCAGAGCAAGCAGGATTTAAAACGTATGCTATTGATGCAAAGATAGGATCGTTTCCTATGCAGAAAATGCTGGAAAAGGGAATGGAGCTTGAAGAACAAGGAGCAGCACCTGAGAAGATTGTTGAGGAGATAAAAAAGATACGCTTGCGCTCAGAGTTATCTTTCATCCCTGCAAGTCTCGAAAACCTTCATAAAAGTGGGCGGGTTTCCGGGACAGCAATGTTTTTAAGTAACCTATTAAATATTAAACTTGTAATCTCTTATATTGATGATGGGACATGCGTGGTGACAAAGAAGGTACGTGCAGATAAAAGGGCAAAAAAAGAGATTGAACATCTATTAGAGAGAGCAGTAACGGAATCCGGCGTAGCACAAGTAGCCGTTATCCATTGCAATAATGAAACGGGGGCTGACGCATGGAAAGCAGAATTGCAGAAAGATTATCCGGCCATTGAATTCATAGTGACTCAGCTTTCGGCGGCTGTTGGTGTCCATGCAGGAGAGGGAACACTCGGCTTAAGCTGGGTACGATTAAAATAAGAACAATCCTAGTCAGTGTGACTAGGGTTGTTCTCTTTTTTTGATATAAGGGTGTAGCTGAGAGCTAAAATTAATGCAATGAAGAGCATACCGGAAATAAAAACGACAATGCTATTCCAACCGTAGTAGTGCCAGAATACACCGCCTGTTGTGCCTCCCACACTGGACCCGAAGTAATAGGCAAAAAGGTAAAGAGAGGATGCCTGCGCCTTGTCCTTTTTCGCGCGGAAGCTGACTCCTCCACTAGCAATCGAATGAGCACCGAAAAAACCAAATGTGAAAATGGTAATCCCGGCGATTTTGATAACTAGGTTTACCGGAAGCGTCAGCAATGCTCCGGAGAACATGATCAGAATACCGACAAAAAGAACGCATTGTCTTCCAAAACGGTCGGAAAGGCTGCCAAACCATGCCGAACTAAAGGTGCCTACGAGATAGACGATAAAGATCCAGCCAACAATACTGGCACTGAGAGAGTACGGTTCATCTAACAATTTATAGCTTATGTAATTAAAAAGTGTCACAAAGCTGCCCATTAATACAAAGGCAATACCGAATAAACTGACAAGTCCCGGGTCCTTAACATGCTGTAGCAATGATTTTGTGAGTATAGCGAAATTCAGTGGCCGGGCTTTGAAATTTCTAGAGGGCGGCAGGGCCCATATAAAATAGAGACTAATAACAATACTTAAAATACCAAGTAAAATGATGCCGATGCGCCAAGTGAATAAATCCGTCATTGTTCCCATAAAAATTCGTCCTACGAGTCCACCGACTGAGTTGCCGCTTATGTAAAGTCCCATCGCTGCTCCGAGGCTGGAGGGTTCCATTTCTTCACCTAAGTAAGCCATTGCAATGGCTGGAACGCCAGCTAAAACAAAGCCCTGGACTGCACGTAAAATAAGAAGCGATTCAAAAGATGGACTGCATGCTAAAATCAGTGTCAATACAGCTGAAGAAATAATAGAAACGGTCATAATGTTTTTGCGTCCCCAAGCTTCTGATAGGGAGCCAAATAAAATGAGGCTGAACGATAAAATAACAGTCGCTATTGATAAAGATAAGCTTGCTGTAGCAGGTGAAATGCCGAATTCATCTGAAAATACAGGTAACAATGGCTGTGTGATGTAAAGGTTAGCAAACGTGCATAACCCAGCAGCAAAAAGAGCCAAGTTTGCTTTGGTAAAGTCCTTAGACCCCTTCAGAATATGCATTATCGAAGTCTTCTTTCTATATTTGGTATCGTATCTATTATTATATTATAATATTTTTTGACAATTTAGTGAACAAAAAAAAGGGGGGACCCCCTTCTCATAAATATGGAACGATAAATTTATAAAATGAAAACTATCCCTTTGTTTGCGTCAATCTTACTATGATAGCGAAAGGAAAAGCCGCGACGGATTCAACGATTCTTACTCTACTGTTTTTCCAGTTAATGTTCTGGCCATTTCTTCCATTGACATATCAGAATTTAGTTCGAACTGTCCTTTTTGAATGGAACGGGAATATTCGGGTTTTGATAAAAAAAGCTCTAGCTCTCGGCCATTTGGAATAATTCCTGCATCTTCGGCTTGTTTACCAATGTCATACAACGAAACTCCTTCATAAATATAGATGGTTCCAGAAACAGTTGTAGATTTTTCAGTGTCCTCTTTGTTAGCAGAGGAAGTCTGCTCTGCTGTTTCCTCATCCTGGGGTGAAATTTCTCCTGGAGACAGGGAAGATGCTTTCAAGGATGCAATTTCTTTATTTGCATCAGTCAGCTGCCGTTTTAGCTCTGCGATTTCTTTTTGTTCATTTTTTGCTGTTCCCTGAGAAAGGGGTTCGCCCATATAATCTAATACCGTAAATGTGGCGCCTGCCAAAAATAGACCAATGCCCATTCCACGCAGTAATTTCTTCATCTATATGCCTCCGTTGGATAAAATCGATCGTACTTGGTCAGGTGTTAACGTAGAAAGCTTGCTGATTTCTTCAATAGATAGCCCCTGTTTGTCTAATTCAATAACCTGACTAATTAAAATGCTATGTATAGGTTTTGTACTGCCGCTTGCTTGTTGAGCGGGCTTTGTTGAAGAGGGGTTCACCTTTATTTGGGATGCTGCTTGCTGGAATGTTTCCATCGGTGTTTTCTTTGGAGCAGATTTTGGTGATTGAACTTTAAAATTAGGTTCAAGCAGCAGCTCTTCTTCTACGATTTTTAGTCGGCGTTTAATACCGTTCGTTTCCTGATAAATGCCGATTGACAGTTCCTCTACTTCTTTTTCGATTTGTTTTGTGCGGTCTTTTAAGAAGAAAGAGATGATGATGAGTACTATGCCAACACCCATAAAGATGAGTGATAAATTCATTTTTGCCTACCTCCTGTGCTTTGCCATGAATGATTTTATTATATCAAAAGATATTATGAATTGATGCTAGATTTTTTTTTAGATTGTGTTATAATGGGTTAGTCGTATAAATCATGCTCAATTTATTTATTCTTGATTTAGAGTGGGAGGGTTAATAATGCGCGTAAATATTACTTTAGCTTGCACTGACTGCGGCGAACGTAACTACATTTCTAAAAAGAACAAGCGTAACAATCCAGAGCGTCTTGAACTTAAAAAATATTGCTCTCGCGAGAAGAAATACACTCTTCACCGTGAAACGAAGTAATCGCTCAATTAGCCAAAGCCCACAGTGGTTTTGGCTTTTTACTTCTTATAAGAAAGGTTGCAGGGCTAAGTGGATAAAAAAGAAATTCGAAATATGGTCAGAAGCCACTTGATGGAGATGGATCGAGAGACATATCTTTCAAGATCAGACCTTATACAAAATAAATTATTGCAAGAACCTTCTATTAAAGAAGGAAAAACGATTGCTGTAACGATGTCCAGATTTCCCGAAGTGGAAACTCGTCGTATAATAGAAGCTTTTTGGAATATGGGAAAAACAGTTTGCGTCCCAAAATGTAATCCGTCAACTCGTGACATGATCTTTTATGCTATATCGGATTTCAGTCAGCTGGAAAAAGTATATATGGATATTGAAGAGCCGATTGTCGGATCTACTGAGCCTATTTTAAAGGAACAAATTGACGTAATGATCGTCCCAGGAGTCGTTTTTAGTAAAGCAGGATATCGGATAGGCTTTGGAGGCGGATACTATGACCGCTATTTACAGCAGTTTATGGGCGCTAAAATTTCATTAGCTTTTCATGAACAAGTGAAGGATTCTATTCCTATTGCCTCACACGACATTCCTGTAGATATTATCTTGACTGATAAAAAACATATCCACGCACGTATAAATCGGGAGGAACAGAGCATATGAAAACGATGATTGATATTTACGAGCTGCTCAAGCGGTTTGGCATCTATATTTATACAGGTGATCGTCTTGGGGATTTAGAATTAATCCAAGATGAAGTAAAAGAACTATATAAAACCCGTTTGTTAGAGAGTAAGGATTACCAGACAGCTATACTGATTATTAGGCAGGAAGAACGTAGAGTAAAAACGGGCAAATAATATTTAGTTGTAGTATAATAATGGAAGCTTTTTGTGGGGGTTTTTTGTATATATGATTACTTGTACGTATCGTAAATGGAGGGAACAAAGAAATCTCAAGCAAGTAAGGTGATTTCCATTATTTTTATGAAACCTTTAGTAAGCAAAAACGTATTACCTTAATGGAGAGAATGGCATTTGACTCTCTATAATGTTTTCCCTTTACAAATTTAGGGAAATATTATTGAATAGTAAGGGAAAAGGATTAACATATTTATTGTTTTAATCCAACTAACAAAAAAATTGTTTCTAAAAACTGGAGAGGATGTTTTGGATGAACTCGAAATGGCCTAAACATTCGATATTGACTTTTGCTATTGTAGCAGCATGGATCAAAACAGTAGTCGTGTACTTGACTAGCTTCGATATGGGTATGGAAAATGCGATGCAGTATTTCATTTTAATTATTAACCCGTTAAGCTTTTTACTATTTATCTATGGTATTTCATTGTTCTTTAAAACAGCAAAAGTGCGAAATCGATATATTATCGGTACGAGTGTCATTTTATCCATCGTGCTGTATGGTAACGTGGCTTTCTACCGATTCTATAATGACTTTATAACGCTCCCTGTTTTGTTCCAGACAAGTAATTTCGGTGACCTTGGAACTTCGGCGGCAGCAATTATCAACTGGTATGACATTTTCTATTTTGTAGACGTGATTTTACTTATTTTACTTGTGAAGTTTATGCCTGCTTTAAGTCAGCAAACAACGGTGCGCAAGGAAGTGCGTCGTGCTTATTTTGTGACGTCAGTAGCTGTATTATTCCTAAATCTAGGCCTTGCTGAAACTGAACGTCCACAATTATTGACACGCAGCTTCGACCGCGAACTGCTTGTGAAAAATATCGGGACATATAACTATCATTTATATGATATTTATGTACAATCAAAATCTTCTGCACAACGAGCGCTTGCGGATGGCAGTGAACTTGTAGAGGTAAATAACTATGTGCGCGCGAACCAGGCCTCTCCTAACCCGGAGATGTTTGGGAAGTATGCAGACCGTAATGTCATTCTTGTATCAATGGAGTCACTGCAAAGCTTTGTCATTAATAATGAGATGAATGGGGAAGTGGTTACACCATTCTTAAATTCATTGACGAAGGACAAAGACACATATTACTTCAGTGATTTTTATCACCAAACAGGACTAGGGAAGACTTCCGATTCGGAATTTATCGTAGAGAATTCTTTGTTTGGTTTAGGACGTGGAGCGGTATTCTTCACTCACGGTGAAAATACGTATAATTCAATGTCAGAAAGATTAGGTGAAAACGGCTACCATACAAGCGTTATGCACCCGAATAACAAATCATTCTGGAACCGCGACCGCATTTATAAGTCGTTTAACATTGAAAAGTTCTATGACATTGATTCTTATACAGTGAACGAGGGAGAAGCTGTAAACTGGGGGATGAAGGATATTCCTTTCTTCAACCAATCAGCCGACCTAATGAAGGAAATGCCTCAGCCTTTCTATACTCGTATGATTACGTTGACAAACCACTATCCATTCTATTTAGACGAAGAGGATAAATATATCAATGAATACACGTCAAACTCTGGAACATTAAATCGTTATTTCCAAACAGTACGCTATATGGATGAGTCGCTTAAATTATTCTTTGAGGATTTAAAAGCACAAGGCTTGTATGACAATTCGATTATTGTGTTATACGGTGACCATTATGGTATTTCTGAAAACCATAATAAAGCAATGGCAATGTATTTAGAGAAAGAACAAATTACACCATACGATAGTACGTTATTACAATCGGTACCATTATTCATTCATATTCCAGGGTCGAATGACGGTCAGGAAATAACAGAGCCGGCAGGACAGATTGATTTACGTCCTACAATCCTGCACTTACTTGGTGTTGATACATCAAAAGATATGCAGCTGGGAGCAGACCTGTTCTCTGAAGAGCATGATGGATTTGTAATTTTCCGTGACGGTCGCTTTGTAACGGATGACCTTGTTTATACAGATGAGGTTTGTTATGATCGAGCAACGGGCGAAGAAACATCAGTTGATGCGTGTCAGCCATATATCGAACGTGCAACGATTGAGTTGGAGCACTCGGATAAAATCATCAATGGAGATTTACTGCGCTTTTACGATCAAAAAACAGGAAATCTGACTGATGGTAATGGTAAATAAAAAGGAAAGGCGACGCCGAGTTTCGGCTTTGCCTTTCCTTTCACATTTTTTGAACAAAACAAAAGGGCGACCTAGCAAACACTAGGCCGTCCTTTTGTTTTAGCTATTAGTGGTGTACCGGTGGGTAACCAGAGTTTAGTACCGTCATTACTACGAACCATCCGAAGATAGCTGCAGAAGCAACGTTAAATACTACAGAAAGAAAATTCTTTTCTTTGATTGCCTGGAATGTGCCGACCACAGATAAAATAGCTATTAGTCCGAAAATGATCATTAAAATCCAACTCATGATATAGACACTCCTTTCGACATAAGAATGTCGTAAACAATATTCCTTTTATATTGTATAGCTTATTCTAGAGTTTGTCGAGCGGAAAAAATGACGTTTGTTTGAACATCCGATCATGTATAATGAGATAGAGGTGATATGATAAGATGCTAAATGTCAGAATTTACAGTCTAGGTCCGATTCAAACTAATTGTTATATTGTAAGCAATAAAAAGAAAGAGTGCCTAATTTTTGATCCAGGAGAAGAAGGCAATCGTCTTGTAAAAGAAATTCGTTCGCAAGGTTTGAAGCCGCTTGCGATTTTGTTAACCCATGCGCATTTCGATCATATAGGTGCAGTGGACATCCTACGGGATACGTTTAATGTACCGGTTTATATTCATGCAAGTGAAGTTGACTGGCTGTCTGATCCACTTAAGAATGGCTCTGGAAAGTATTTCGAACTTCCTAACTATACAGTAAAGGCGCCGTTGGAAGAACATATTATTCGCGGGGAGCAGACGTTTGAAGTAGGAGAGTTTGTTTTTAAAGCCGTCTTTACACCTGGGCATTCGCCAGGTAGCGTATCTTATATATTTGAACAGGATGGATTTGCTATTGTAGGGGATACATTGTTTGAACGAAGTATTGGGCGTACAGATTTGATTGGCGGTAACATGAAAGAACTGCTGAAGTCCATTCACGATAAACTTCTCGCACTGCCGGAAGATACAATTATCTATCCGGGACATGGGGATTATACAACACCTGCAGCAGAAATGGAAAACAATCCATTTTTAAATGGTTTTTAAAAGCATATAAAAGAAGCGTATCGCATATGCGATACGCTTATTATAATGGACGGGATTAATGGCCGCCAGGTACGTGCAAGAATGTTGTATAATAAGTAAATCCTGCGAAGAAGATAGTTAAATACGCACCAAAAATGTACATGTACATACGTTCTGAAAGGTTTAAGAAGCCTAATAATAAGAATAAACCTGTATTACCTACGAATAATAGCGAAACCTCGGGCATGTGTCCAAGATAGAACATAACGGCAAAAATCCCTGTCCAGAAAGCCATAACTTTATACATATTGCTCATGAAAATTCCCCTCCTTTTGCGAGTGAATACAATAGTCTCCCGTATATTATAAATGATGTTTATATAGAATGTAAACTGCAACTTCAGTGAACTTTGTGACAATCAAGTGGAATTTACAAGACCTTGCTGCGGCTTGGTATAGTAAGTCCGGAGACAGATTTGTTCTTTAGTCAAAAGAGAATGTAAATCAGTCATTGGCTGTCATAATATTCGGCTGATTTATGCTGGCATCTCCTGTAAGAATGTTTATTTAAATTACACCATTTGCAAGATACTTCCTTTCCTTTTTGAGAAGGGCAGAGCATCCAGCAAAAAGATGTCTAAATTCCAGTTCTTTTGTCCTTTAGAGAGTTGAGAGTCTTCTGCTGAAAGAAGCTACCTGGATTTCATACTGGCAATTCTCGCATTCGTGCAGCATACTGCCTGTCTGAATAAGTTCATGCTCTTCCGTGAACAGAGCATCTGTTTGACCTTGAAGATAAGCTTCGTGCAAAGCACAAACGGCTTTTTGATGATCAGAAAGCTGAGCGCGAAAAGGACAATTATAGATCGTGAAATGAATGATCGTCTTTTCTTCAAGCATTTCAATGGAGGGCACATAGCCGATAAGTGCAGCCTGCTCTGTTAGTATAGCTGCCTTTTCTTCAAAACTGTCCGTCATTTTCGTTTCTTTGATTTTTTCTTCCATTTCTTTATAGCCATGGTTATAGGCAATTTGTTTTCCTTTTTCCAAAGCTTGTAATCCCAGACTTTCTGTTAATTCCAATAATATATGCAGCAGCATGGACTCTTCTCGTTTAGGGAATGTTAATGCAACGCCTTGTGCCGTTGCCCGATAGACACGTCCAGGACGGCCGCCTTTTCCTGTCTTAACAAACTCAGCAGAGACAACATTGATTTCCGATAGCTTTGTCAGATGGAGTCTAGCAACGTTTGGGTGAATATGGAATTGGTCAGCTATTTCCTGTACGGTGAATGAGCGCTTATTCTGCAGCATGAACTCATAAATATTATACCTGGTCTCATCCGCCAATGTCCCGGTTATTTTTAATGGATGCAGCACAGTATTCCACCCCTTTCTCTCTAATAGTATATGCCAAATCATAAATGAAACCTATCAATTTGAATATCAAATTAAATGTCCTCTTATTTCAAAACGTAAATTCAAACAAAATGTTTCATTGAGAGTCAAAATTAAATTTTGGGACTTATCATTCCATTTCAAGAGTCTACTCATTATAATGAGGCCATAGATAGCGATATGCCCATTACTTTTATACAAAAGAGGTGTATAAAATGGAGCATGAAACAGTCATTGCAACTCAAAGTGAGCAGCTTTTATTGAAAGCTTGTCACTTCGGCGCTTCTGATCTTCATCTTATTCCTAAAAAAGAGCATTATTCTATTGTGCTCCGTAAATTTGGAAGGCTTGTCGAAACAGGGACTTTGCCAGATGAGGCAGCGATTCGCATTATTTCCTACCTTAAATATTTATCTTCTCTTGATATTAGCGAAAAACGTAAACCGCAAAGCGGCGCTTTTCAAAAGGAAATTGAAAAACATCTTTATGCATTTCGTATTTCTACATTACCTTCTGTATTTGCCAAGGAGAGCATGGTAATACGCGTATTACGCCAAAATTATGCCTATCCGGTCACTTCTCTTTATTACTATCCTCAACTTGCTGAACAATTAACCCATCTTGTCCACCATCACCAAGGGCTATTGTTACTGTCTGGTGCGACGGGCTCCGGCAAGACGACGACCCTCTATTCACTTATTCAATATTGCCGAACGACCCTTTCCCGCCATGTTATCTCTTTGGAGGATCCCGTAGAGAGTAGTCAAGAAGATTTGCTGCAAATTCAAGTCAACGAACGAGCAGGCGTTACATATGCCGCAGGGCTAAAGGCTATTCTCCGTCATTCGCCAGATGTGATTATGATTGGAGAGATACGGGACAGTGAAACAGCAAAAATTGCATTGCAGGCCTCCCTAACTGGTCACCTGGTCCTTTCCACTATCCACGCTAAAGATACTGTGAATTGTCTTTATCGCTTACTGGATTTAGGTATTTCCTTTGATGAAATGAGGCAAGCACTCGTTGGAATTGTTGCTCAAACCCTTATCCAGGTTGAGGAAAAAGAAGAAAGGAAAGCGTTATTTGAAATATTGAGTGATGAGCCCTTGCTGCAAGCGATTTCCGAAGTAACACGCGGCGGTTTTTATGAATTAGAAGAAGGGACAACTTTAGCTGATCAGCTGCAGGAAATTAAAGGGGGCAGGGGGTGAGTGTATGGCTGTTCTATCCCTGATTCGGAGGAAGAAAATGCGGGTTATTCAACTGCCCCAGCTGCTTACCAGGACAAGCATACTTCTTGAAGAGGGATACACGTTTGCTGAGTGTATTGAGATGCTCGTCCCTTATCATATAAAAAATTCGCCGCAATGGGAGAGTGTATTAATAGGGGCATTTAGGGACGGAGCAGGGCCGAGTGCAATTTTTAGTTTAATGGGCATGAAAAGGCAGCATCTGTTATCTGTTGAGTTAGCGGAGATGACAGGCAACCTTTCACAAACTTTATGTACAGTGGGAGAGCAGATCCGCTTTTCGGAGGAGACTAGAAACAGAATCGTGAAGCTGCTTGTTTATCCAGCCTTTTTATTCATTTTAATAGTTGGGTTATTTATCGCATTTAGAATAAAGTTTTTGCCAAATATCCAAGCGATGTTGCTTACACGCACTGGATATAGTGAATCATCTAGTATCCAATGGTCCAAGTTCTTTCTCCATATGCCGGATTACATTATTATGCTGGCATTAGTGGCAGGTGGATTGCTGACAGCTGGTTTTATTTATGTAAGCCGAAAGAGAGTCGATTTGCAGCTGGTCATCTTTTTGAAAGTACCTTTCATTCGGTATTACTGGCGATTATTGATGACAAGGCAATTTTCAAGAACGCTTGGAGAGCTCCTATTAACAGGCTTTTCGTTACAGGCGTCTTTAGAACACATGGCAGAACAACCTCATCAGAAACAAATTGCTTATATTTCATCGTATATCCGCCAAAGAATCGTATACGGCGATTCTTTGGCACAGGCAGTGCTGGTAAGTGATTTTTTCTATCCGAGGTTCGAGCAGTTTATTGCACACGGAGAGCTAAGTGGTCTACTTGGCAGAGAACTGATTTTGTATGCTGAACTTTTGGACAGTAAGCTGCAAAACGGCATCAAACTTATCACAAAAACAATTCAGCCATTGTTGTTTATCATCATTGCACTTTGTATCGTGGCAGCCTACTTAAGCATACTGCTGCCTATGTACAATATGCTCGATGTCATTTAGGAGGGGAAAGAATGTTAAATGAAAAGGGTTTTACTTTAATTGAAATGTTAATTGTCTTATTGATCATATCAGTGCTTATCTTAGTTACGATACCAAATGTAACAAAGCATTTTTCCACAATTGATGAGAAAGGGTGCAGTGCATATGTAAGTATGGTACAAGGACAGGTCGAAGCTTATCGTGTAGATAAAATGGAATACCCGACAGTCGCTCAGTTGATTGAGGAGGGCTACATTTCCACGGACGAGGCGAAATGCCCAAGCGGCGAGAAAATCACGATTGACCAAGATGGAAAAGCGGCTGTGGAGGGAACAAGGGCAGGAGACGGTGATGGCTTATCGTAAAACATAGCACAGGAGGGTTCACTTTACTCGAGGCATTGCTTGTATTGTTAGTAATGATGACAATTATCGGTGTTGTCATGTCTTTTTCCTATAGCCAATGGAAAGAAGCGCAGTATGAACAAGCTATTGAAAAGTTTAGGTTAACATTACACCAAGCGCAAATGGCAGCAATACAGGAACAGACTACAGTAAATGTATATATTGTCGACAAAAAATATGTGAAAACGAGCAAGTCCTTTTTTAATTACGATCTTACATGGGAAATTCCAAAAGGTATGAGTATTACCATTTATACGAATAAGACGTATATCACGTTTACACCACTAGGAAATGTCAGAGAGCTGGGGAAGGTTGAATTCCAGACACCAGAAAGGAAAATTGTATATTCGATTAATATGTCGAAGGGAAGGTTGCGGCTGATTGAGTGAACAAGGAATCACATTGTTGGAAACCGTTTTGAGTATTGTGATTTTATCGCTATTAACCATTACATTACTGCCGGCTGCCAACAATCTTCAAGAAAAACTCTATAATGAGAAATTGGCTTATTATGCTAGTGAAGCTGCATTTAATGGAATTAAGGAGTCAGCTTATAGTGGTTCTGCAGAGGGGAAGATTACAATTGAACATGTTAATTATAATTGGCAATACGGTAATGGAGAAATATGTGTCTTTTACAACGATTTAAAGGGACCGCAGAAAATGTGCGTCGATATAGAAGGCAAGAGGATGGATTCACATTTGTAGAGGCCTTGTTACAACTTGTACTATTAGTAGTGTTTGGCCAACTTCTCTTTTTTATTTTCATAGAATATCAGGAAATGAACGATATAAAGAAAAAGAGACTGGAGGCTGATTGGGAGATATGTGTAAATGATATCAATCAATCCTTACCGTATGGGAAGAGCAAGGTTACCGTATCGCAGGGTGGATTAAGTATTACTGTCAGAACTCCTGATAAAGTATATAACATTCAGTTTCTTAATAAGGTTTTATGGAAACGAGAAAACAATGGGAATGAGACATTGCTGACAGGTGTAAAAAGTGCAAACTTTGAATTGAACGATAATAGACTGCTGTTGAAAGTCAAATTAGAGGACGGAAAGGAAAGAGAGAGGATCTTTATTGTGGAACAGCATTCGGAATGAGAAAGGCGCTCTCTTTCCGTTATCTATTGTTTTACTGTTTTTAGTAACAGGTGCCTGTTTAACCTATGCTTTTACTTTCCAGGTGGAAATAAAAATTTATAATTCATTGGAATTGTCGAATGTTCGTGCTACGATTGATATACTACAGATATTAATCAGTGAGAACTAATTTTTTTAAGCGACAAAGAAGGTGATAGGCCATGCGGAAAATTTATTTAGTAGGATTTATGGGATGCGGAAAAAGCGCAATCGGACGAAGACTGAGCTACTTTTTGAAGATGCCATACTATGATATGGATCATGAAATTGTAAGACAGCAGGGAATGACAATCCCGGAGATTTTTGAAAAGTATGGAGAAGAGCGTTTCAGAGAGATTGAAACCGAATTTCTGGAGAACTTCCGTAATGAGGGGTGTATTATTGCAACAGGCGGCGGTGTAGCAATGAAAGAGGAAAACCGTCGGATTATGCGGAGGACTGGACTTGTATTTTTTCTCGATGCTGTATATGAGGATATTTATGTTCGGATTCGAAACGATAAAAACCGCCCCATTGTGCAGCGTTTAACGAAAGAAGAGCTGCACGAGCTATATCAAACCAGAAGAAAATTATACAGAGAAGCCGGCCACATCCAAGTCTTAACAGAAGACAGGCCTATCAGACAAATTGTAGAGTATATAGCCTTCCAGGTGAACAGATTAAAAGGCGAATAATTTTTTGAAAATGAACGGAATTGTTCGTTTTATTCCTATTTTTAAAAAATGTTTGCCTTTACATCCCGTTCAATGTTAGGATATGGCTAAGAACATCTGGATAGACTGGTATGTTGAATAAGAAGCGGTTGAGTGTATGGGGAGAGAACGTAAAGTTGCGTCGCCGAAGGAGCAAGTAGAGAAACTATGAATCTCTCAGGCAAAAAGACCCGTACAGGACGCATCTCTGGAGAGTGCCGTTATCGGCCACCAAAGGGGAAAGCCTATATATGTGGCTTGGAGTCAATAGTAGGTGTAACTTTCAGGTGAAAGGACAGGGAATTCCACTCAAGGGATTCGTCTGTCTTTTTTTAATGGGGAAAATCGTCTTTTTTGCCTCTCCAGCAAGAGAGATAGCATGACCTGAAAGCCTTAATAAATTTTTGCAACAATCTAAATTTGAGGAGGATTTTTATGAGCGAATTAAAACGCACACCATTATTTGAGTCATATAGCAAATATGGTGGAAAAACGATTGATTTTGGGGGCTGGGAATTACCAGTGCAATTTTCTTCCATAAAAGAAGAACATGATGCAGTGCGTAACCGTGCAGGGCTTTTTGATGTTTCGCATATGGGAGAGATTTTTGTGGAAGGTCCGGATGCATTAAGCTATTTGCAAAACCTATTATCAAACGACATTTCAAAAATCCAAGTTGGCAGTGCGCAATATAACGCGATGTGTTATGAAACAGGTGGAGTTGTTGATGATCTACTAGCTTATCGTCTAGGTGAAAACCAATATCTTTTATGTGTGAATGCCGCTAACATCGAAAAGGACTATGAATGGATGCTTTCTCAAAAAAGCGGAGATGTTGTCATTACGAATAGATCAGATGAATATGCTCAAATCGCACTGCAAGGCCCTTTAGCAGAAGAGATTTTACAAACTTTAACGTCAGAAAACTTAAACGATATCAAATACTTTAAATTCAAAGATAATGTAGTAGTTGCCGGACATCAAGTACTAGTTTCCCGCAGCGGTTATACGGGTGAGGATGGATTTGAAATCTATGGGCAGCCCGCAGCTGTTATCGAACTTTGGGATGAAATTTTAGAAGCCGGTAAAGACAAAGGAGTAGTTCCTGCCGGGCTTGGCGCTCGTGATACTCTTCGCTTTGAAGCCTGCTTGCCGCTGTATGGACAGGAATTATCAAAAGATATCACCCCATTAGAAGCAGGTATTGGATTTGCCGTAAAATTAACTACTGATTTTATTGGTCGTGATGCGCTGGCTGCTCAAAAAGAAGAAGGCTTAAAGCGCAAACTCGTAGGAGTAGAAATGACTGGTAAAGGAATTCCGCGCCATGGCTATAAAGTTTTCAAGGAAGGCGAAGAGATTGGTGAAGTGACTACTGGTACGCAATCACCGATGACAAAACGTAATATCGGCTTAGCATTAGTCGATGCTTCCAAAGTTGAGATGGGAACGGAAGTGGAAATTGAAATCCGTGGAAAGCTCATTTCTGCAATTGTTGTTGAAACACCATTTTATAAGCGTGTAAAAAACTAGAAAAGAGGGGCAAATATGAAACATCGTTATTTACCAATGACGGAACAAGATCAAAAAGAAATGCTGGAGACGATTGGCGTTTCTTCTATTGATGAACTATTTTCTGATATTCCTGAGAAAGTTCGTTTCCAAGGGCTGTACAATATTAAAGAGGCAAAATCTGAAGCGGCTTTGGCAAAAGAGCTTACAGCACTTGCTGCAAAAAATGCTGATACGACAAATAATGTATCCTTCCTCGGAGCCGGGGTTTACAACCATTATAAGCCGGTAATCGTTGACCATGTTATCTCTCGTTCAGAGTTTTACACAGCTTATACACCGTATCAACCTGAAATATCACAAGGTGAACTACAGGCCATTTTCGAGTTCCAAACGATGATTGCCGAACTGACAGGAATGGATCTAGCCAATTCGTCGATGTATGATGGCGGGACTGCGCTTGCAGAAGCAGGCATGCTTGCTGCTGGTCATACAAAGCGCAAAAAGCTGCTTGTATCGGGAACGGTACATCCGGAGTATAAGGATGTCGTCACGACATACGCATACGGCCAGTCAATTGAAGTCGTAACGGTACCGACAAAAGACGGTGTAACAGATATGGAAGCGTTAAAAGGTTTGATAGATGATCAAACAGCCGCGGTAATCGTTCAGTATCCAAATTTCTACGGTCAAATTGAAGATTTAAAAACGATTGGTGAAATTACACACGACCAAAAAGGATTGTTTATTGTATCAGCTAACCCATTAGCACTTGGTGTGCTAACACCCCCTGGTAAATTAGGTGCAGATATTGTTGCAGGTGATGCACAGCCGTTTGGTATTGCCGAAAACTTCGGTGGTCCACATTGTGGCTTCTTTGCCGTAACGACAAAATTGATGCGTAAAGTGCCTGGACGTCTTGTGGGTGAAACAGTCGATCAGGAAGGGCGCCGTGGATATGTATTGACGTTGCAGGCTCGTGAACAACATATTCGCCGCGACAAGGCAACTTCTAATATCTGCTCTAACCAAGCTTTGCTTGCACTTGCGGCTTCAGTGGCTATGACTGCACTAGGTAAAGAGGGCATGCGGGAAATGGCGAAGCAGAATATTATGAAAACTCGCTATGCTAAAAATGCGTTCGAAGCTGCTGGATTCCCAGTCGCATTCCAAGGCGCTCATTTTAACGAAATTGTTGTAAAAACAAATAAATCAGTAACTGAAATCAACAAAGGCTTGCTGGAAAAAGGCATTATCGGTGGATTCGATTTAGGGCGTGTGGATCCAGAAATGGCTAACCACGCATTAATCGCTGTAACTGAGCTGCGCACGAAAGAAGAAATCGATGCGTTAGTAGCAGAAATGGGGGCATTACAATGAGTCACGAAAACCAACCATTAATTTTTGAATTAACAAAAGAAGGACGCGTCGGTTATAATCTTGAGCCATTAGATGTACCGGAAGTCGATTTGGAAGAGCTTTTGCCTGCCGGTTATATCCGTGAGGAGGCTGCAGAGCTGCCAGAGGTATCCGAGCTTGATATCATGCGCCATTACACGGCCCTATCAAGACGCAATCATGGGGTAGATTCTGGATTCTATCCGCTTGGGTCTTGTACGATGAAGTATAATCCGAAGATCAACGAAAACGTGGCACGCTATAATGGGTTTGCGAATATTCATCCTCTACAGGACGAGGAAACGGTTCAAGGAGCTATGGAGCTTTTATATGATCTGCAGCAATCGCTTGTAGAAATTACAGGAATGGATGAAGTAACACTTCAACCAGCGGCAGGTGCTCATGGGGAATGGACAGCGCTGATGATGATTCGCGCCTTCCACGAAGCGAATGGGGAAGGGCATCGTAACAAAGTGATCGTACCTGACTCTGCCCACGGTACTAATCCTGCCTCTGCTACTGTAGCGGGCTTTGAGACGATTACTGTAAAGTCTAATGAAGACGGCCTTGTAGACTTAGAGGATCTTCGCCGAGTTGTCGGAGAGGATACAGCAGCATTGATGCTGACTAACCCAAATACATTAGGTCTATTTGAGGAAAACATTCTGGAAATGGCTGAAATCATCCATAGTGTCGGTGGTAAAGTTTATTATGATGGAGCCAACTTGAATGCTGTAATGTCGAAAGCCCGCCCAGGAGATATGGGCTTTGACTGTGTCCATTTGAATCTTCATAAAACATTCACAGGTCCACATGGAGGAGGCGGTCCGGGTTCAGGACCTGTAGGGGTGAAAGCAGATTTAATCCCATACCTGCCTAAGCCTGTGCTTGTCAAAACTGAAGAAGGAAAATACCACTTCGACTATAAACGTCCACAATCCATTGGGCGTGTAAAACCTTATTACGGTAACTTTGGTATCAATGTACGTGCTTATACGTATATTCGTACAATGGGTCCGGATGGGTTAAAAGCGGTTACGGAATATGCAGTATTAAACGCAAATTATATGATGCGCCGCCTGGAAGAGTATTTCGACTTGCCATATAACCGTCATTGCAAGCATGAATTTGTACTGTCTGGCCGTCGTCAAAAGAAGCTTGGTGTGCGTACACTTGATATCGCGAAACGCCTGTTAGACTTTGGCTACCATCCACCAACTGTATACTTCCCATTAAATGTAGAGGAAGGAATTATGATTGAGCCGACAGAAACGGAGTCAAAAGAGACACTGGATGCATTTTGTGACGCTATGATTCAAATTGCCAAGGAAGCGGAAGCAACACCTGAAATCGTACAGGAAGCACCTCATACAACGGTCATATCCCGCTTAGACGAGACACGTGCTGCACGTACACCGGTGCTGCGTTATACAAAACAGGCTTAAAAAATGCGTTTTAGAAAAATGAATAGTAAGTCCTAAATAAGTAAAACGCACAGACGGACTCTGTGCGTTTTATTTTTTTAAAATTTTTTTCTATTCTAAAATACATTTGCTAGATGTTTGACCTCATACAGCTTATTTATTATATAGGAAGAAACTCTGGCGCTGAATCGATAAAACAGCACTATTTGCTATAATGAAAGAAACCTCGACACCAAATTTTTAAACAGTAAGGGGTCAACTTTCGACAATTTTGCAATCAGTATTCTGAGCCGGGAAAAGTAAAAACTATAGAAAAAAGCCCCCTAAAGGGAGCTCTACATACGCTATGCTTTTGATTTGACTTTACCTGACCAAGTTTTAAACCCGCCTTGTAATTGGTAAATTTGATTATAGCCTTTTTTCTTCAGCATTAAAGCAGCACGTGCACTGCGACCTGTATTTTGACAGTATAGATACACTGGCAAATCTGGTCGGATTTCTTTATGTCGCTGATTCATCTGCGTCATTGGGATATTGCGCGCCCCCAGGATATGACCAGCTTCAAATTCTTTTGGTTCCCGAAGGTCGATCAATTGTGCTTTACGGTAGCCTTGTATGAATTCTTCCTGTGTCAAATTTGTCACAGCCTTTTTTAAACGGAATGAATTGATCAACACATAGGCAATTATGACTCCTAGGATGATGGCGATGGTAATTAATACTTGCACGTTATTATTTCCCCTTTCTATCTATCAGGTATATTATAAAAGAGAACAGGACGTTCGTCGAGTAAGTAAACCAAATACTTTATGGAGGCATGTAATGAAACAATGGTATTTTATTAACTCTGGGCCTTGCAGCCCATCATATAATATGGCAATGGATGAGGCATTGCTCAATTGGCATAGCGAGAAACTCATCCCCCCGGTTATTCGTTTTTATGAATGGAACCCGGCAACATTATCGATTGGCTACTTCCAGCAAGTACATAAAGATATTAACTTTGAGGAAGTGCGCCGTCAGGCGTTAGGTTTTGTCAGAAGACCTACAGGAGGACGAGCGGTATTGCATGAGCATGAATTGACATATTCCATCATTGTCGAAGAGGATTATCCTAACATGCCAAAAACGGTAACAGAAGCATACCGAGTATTAAGTGAAGGGCTATTGCTTGGATTCCGCAATCTTGGGCTGGATGCTTATTTCAGCGTGCCTGATACGGAAGAAAAGCAGCAGGATCTAAAAAAACCAAAAAGTGCTGTTTGTTTTGATGCACCAAGCTGGTATGAGCTTGTTGTAGAAGGCAGAAAAGTAGCGGGTAGTGCCCAAACGCGTCAAAAAGGTGTCATTTTACAGCATGGAGCAATTTTGCTTGACCTAGAGGAAGAGAAGCTATTATCTTTGTTTAAATTTGCGAATGAGGAAGCGCGTGAGAAAATGCGTTTAAAGCTTCCTGAGAAGGCTGTTGCTATGAACAGGTTGGTAGATAAGCCATTTACTATTGAACAATGTATACAAGCGTTTAAAAACGGTTTTCAGCATGCTTTGGATATTGAATTGATTCCTTATGAATTAACAGAGGAGCAATTAGCATATATAGAACAATTGGAAAAAGAAAAATATGCAAATGATGACTGGAATTTTAAAAAGTAGGAACGTTTGTTTGAAAAAATTTTTAGTTTAAGAAACGTTGATAAATGAACAGTTCCTAAAAATAAAAAAAAATCAAGCCCTTGTTTGAAAAAAAAATCTGTTGTAATCTTTTAAAAGTGTAAATACTGTGCCTATATATAGTTTGAGGCGGATAAATCAAACACAATATCTTGTGTTTGATTTCCATTTTTGCGGGTACAGAGTGAAGAAGCTTTATAATAATAAAGGGGGCTAAGGTGATGGCAAGTGTGTTGGAGCAAACCATCCAAGTAGATCAGCTCAATAAAGATATTGAGCAATTCCCGCAAGTGCATCCGATTACACCAGATATGCATATTACGCATAAAGGTGTATCACGTCTTGTGATGATTGACCGTTATTCATTCAAGGATACGGAGAAAAAAACGTTAAAACCAGGGGACTTTGTTGTATTAACTGTAAAAGAAGACCCAAAATTCCCAGCGCGTGGTCTAGGAATCATTCAATCGATTGATAAGGAGGCCAAAAAGGCGGCTATCCTGATCGAGGAAGATTTCCGTCATGTACTGGAAGATGACCAAGAGCAAACAACAGGTATTATTACTCGTTCACTAGATATTATCGAAAAGCCGCTTGAAATTTATTATGAACAAATTGCAAAACGCAATGCGACAGGGCTGGCTGCTGTAGAAAAAACAGAAGAAGCTAGAAAAGAATGGTTCGAAAAGTTTTATGAGCAGCTTGTAGACCTAAAATTCATTCCGGCTGGCCGTGTTATTTACGGAGCAGGCTCTGAGACTGATGTAACATTCTTTAATTGCTATGTAATGCCATTTGTACCAGATTCTCGTGAAGGTATCAGTGATCATCGTAAGCAGGTTATGGAGATTATGAGCCGAGGTGGTGGTGTTGGAACAAACGGTTCTACACTTCGTCCAAGAAATACACTTGCGCGCGGCGTAAATGGTAAATCTTCAGGGTCAGTTAGCTGGCTTGATGATATCGCAAAACTAACTCATTTAGTAGAGCAAGGCGGTTCCCGTCGCGGAGCCCAAATGATTATGCTGGCAGATTGGCATCCAGATATCGTAGAATTCATCATTTCGAAGATGCAAAATCCACGGATCCTTCGTTATCTGATTGAAAATACGATGGACGAGTCCATTATTCGTCTGGCAAAGGAAAAATTAAAATTCAAACCTTTAACACAGCAAGATGAAGCAATGTATCAAGGGATTGTAAACTATAAAAATATTCCTGGTATGGGTGGATTCGATGAGACAATCATCCGCGAAGCAGAGGCGAAGCTTCGAGACGGCGGTACCTATTCAGTGCATAACCCAGACTTCCTCACTGGGGCGAACATTTCAGTCACGTTAACAAATGAATTCATGCATGCTGTCGAAAATGACCTAGACTACGAACTGCGTTTCCCAGATGTAGCAAACTATTCGCCTGCTGAGATGGATGTATACAATGAAGAATGGCATAAAGTAGGCGACGTGCGCGAGTGGGAAAAGCTTGGCTATGGTGTTCGCGTATACCGCAAGATTAAAGCACGTGAGCTTTGGAACCTGATTAACGTATGTGCTACATACGCAGCAGAGCCTGGCATTTTCTTTATCGATAACGCAAATGATATGACAAATGCAAAAGCATATGGACAGCAGGTTGTTGCAACAAACCCTTGTGGTGAGCAGCCATTAGCTCCATACAGTGTTTGTAACCTGGCAGCTGTTAACCTGGCACAATTTGCTTTGAAGGAATCAAAATCGGTTGATTATGATGCACTGCGTCAAACAGTAAAAGTAGGCGTTAGAATGCAGGATAACGTAATTGATGCAACACCATACTTCCTAGAAGAAAACCGTAAACAGGCGCTAGGTGAGCGTCGTGTAGGACTGGGTGTTATGGGACTTGCTGATTTACTGATTTACTGTGAGAAAGAGTATGGATCAGAAGAAGGAAACCAATTGGTAGATGAAATCTTCAAAACAATTGCGATTGCAGCGTATGAAGCATCTATCGAGTTGGGGAAAGAGCGCGGCAGCTTCCCATTCCTGCAAGGAGAAACGGAAGAAGAGACAAAACGTCTGCGTGAAGCATTTATTCAGACTGGCTTCATGAAAAAAATGCCAGAGCATATTCGCGAAGATATTTTAGCAAATGGTATTCGCAACTCTCACTTGCTGACAGTAGCACCAACTGGTTCAACTGGCACAATGGTAGGCGTTGCGACTGGACTGGAGCCATATTTCAGCTTCACATACTATCGTTCAGGCCGTTTAGGGAAATTCATTGAAGTGAAGGCAGAAATTGTACAGGAATACTTGGCTGCAAACCCAGGTGCCGATGAAAACAATCTACCTCATTGGTTCGTGTCTTCTATGCAATTGAAACCAGAAGCACATGCAGATGTTCAGTGTATTATTCAAAACTGGATCGACTCGTCAATTTCCAAAACGGTTAATGCACCAAAAGGCTATACGGTAAACCAAGTAGAAAAAGTATACGAGCGTCTTTATCGCGGCGGGGCTAAAGGCGGCACGGTCTATGTTGACGGAAGCCGTGATACACAAGTATTAACTCTGAAGGCTGAAGAGTCTCATAGTGACGAACAGCTGGAATTTGAAGAGTTAAAGCAGCAGGAAGAACAAACAAAGCGCGGGGTAGTATTAGTTGATACAATTGCTCCATTATCACAAACAAATGTAACAATCGGCTCTGAGGTAGGGAATACCTGCCCTGTTTGCCGACAAGGTACAGTAGAAGAAATGGGCGGGTGCAACACATGTACAAACTGTGGTGCACAGCTAAAATGCGGTCTTTAAAATAAACGAAGCGGCTACAGAGAAATCTGCAGCCGCTTTTTTATTAAGTGGAAAATAAATAGTGATAAATATCCGGTAAAGAGTAACAATTTCCGGGCTCACATTCTTATTTGCTTATCAAGAGCACTTCAAAGCTATGTGTCTATGACAATTTGGTTTTTCTTCATTCATTTTTCAGACGAATAGGTTCCAATGAATTGTAGGTTATGAAAAGAAATAGTCATAGCCATTCTTTAAAATTAAAACGGTAGTGACAATGATGAATAGTATGCGTATAAACTCTGTCCCCTTACTCAAGGCAATTTTGGAGCCTGCATATGCCCCTAAAATCATTGCAAATCCCATAATAAAACCGTATGTAAAATTAACTGCTCCTAAAAATAAAAACATAATGAGTGCGGCTAAATTGCTCGTGAAATTGAGCAGTTTAGAACTGCCGGATGCCTCAATAAAATTGAATCCCATAAACAATAATACAAAAATCATGAAGGAGCCTGTACCTGGTCCGAAGAAACCATCATAGAAACCTAACCCAATCAAAAGAATAAGTCCCACAAGCTTTTTCTTTCCAATCGCTTTTTCGCCATCCTTTACTTTTCCCAAATCCTTTTTAATGAATGTATAGATAAGGACACCTATAAGTAAGAAAAGCACAAGCGGACGTAAAATTTCTGAGTCAACATGATGGACAGTGAAAGCTCCCAGCATTGACCCGATGAAAACAAACGGTACAATAGGTCCCAGCATTTTGATATCAATTTTCCCAGCCCGTAAGAATGTCATCATACTTGTGAAGTTACCTAATGATGCAGCCAGCTTGTTTGTAGCAATAGCTGTTGCAGGCGGTAGACCGACAAAAAGTAAGGCAGGTAAAGTAATTAATCCACCTCCACCGACGACTGAATTGATGAAAGCACCGATAAACCCAAAGAAGAAAAGTGCTGTGATTGAAAAAAGATCGATGTCCATTTTTTAAACCTCGCAATCTGTTATTCAAATCATATAGCAGTAAAAAAACGATGTAAATAGCAAAAGTGACAGGGGATTTCAAATAAAAAAAGAAACTGCAAGGGCAGATTTTTGTAGTGAAATAAATGAACGAACTATAACTGGAATGTATTTTGCATAATAGAACCTATTTATGGTACATTTGTTAGACATAGAAAGTTAGGGTGTTGATATGGAATTTATTATTGTAATTGGCCTAGTTGCACTTTATCAATTTGTATTTATACCTCTTTTAAAAAAGAAGACAGGCTATCTAAAACCAAGCGAGCCAAAAATATTTTATGACTACAAGACGAAATGGCAATTGCCATTTGAATTAACTGTTATTGCATTTTGTATTGGAGGCATTCTGCTATTGACACCAGCGCTAGGTCTAGTCTCAAGCATTTTTATTCCTGTTGCATTTGTCGTTATTTTGCTAACAAGAGGGACCTTGGAAAAACGCTATGAATCTGATTTCCGTCATTACATCGTTTCTTTCGCTCATGCGATTGCCATTACGATTACATTTGCAGGCTTACTCATTTATGCGCTTGTGCTGAATTAATCCATCAAATCTGATGGGTTTTTTTATTGCTTTAGAAACTATCAAATTTTGTGATGAAAGTGTGAGTAGAGAGGAGCCACTATTTTAAGTCACTAAAAATCTTTTCAATTGTTAAAGAGCTTCCTATTACATGATGCTGCGAAATGGAAATAAATCATTTTTAAGTGATTCTGTTCTTCCAATCGTTCGTCTTTATAAAGGGAAGGAGGAGGAGCATGAAGGACGTCTATGAAGAGCATTATAATGCCATCTTCCAATACATATTGTTTTTGACAACAGATTCAGAATTAACGGATGATTTTGTCCAGGAAACGTTTTTTCGGTTTTTTAAGGCGCAGAATGTGCGTAATGACAAGGCAGTGCTGATTCGGATTGCAAGGAATCTTGTATATGATCATTATCGCAGAAAGCGTCTGTTGAAATGGCTTCCTATTGAGCAGGAAAAGCCAGATGAGCGGCCATTGCCTCCCGAGATTGTGGAGCGTTCAGAGGAAGTCCGGAGTCTCTATAGGGCATTGAGTGAAATAAGACTTAATTACCGGGAAGCCATTGTGCTTCGTTATATCGAAGAAATGTCGGTGAAGGAAGTGGCTGGGCACCTGCAGATGACAGAGGCCCAGGTAAAGAATAACACGGTAAGAGGCTTAAAGGCATTGCGCAAAATTTTAGGGGGTGAGGCAGATGATTGAGGAACGTTTGAAGGAATTGTCATTAACACCTGATAAGCAGAAGAGGGCGCAACATTTTCAACAGATTGAGAGGCGCCTGCAGAGAAGCCGGCAACGGACGAAATGGCAAGTAGGCCTTATTTTGGCGCTTGTCTGCCTCCTCATAGTGTTTTTTATTGGAACAGGAGAGATCACAACCCGGCTTCAATCTTCAGGGGACACGAATATCACACGAGCATATATTACATTAGGGGAAGGCAATCCATACTCGGCGTTACAGAATAATGTAGATAAAGTGGATAATGCAAAATGGATCCGGTTTATGACCCAAGTTACAGAAGGCATGACGCCCGTAGACATTAAACTGTTCAACCAAGAAGCTGATTATACGATGCGTCTAGATTATCAGTATGGACCCCGACCGCTGTATGAGGTGTACACCACGGGGGATGGAAGTGTATACTTTGAACAGAAAGAAACAGGACAGCTATATAAACTACAAGAAACATTCGAGGAATTCCACTCAAAGGCAATAGAACCCTTACATAAGAATAACGCCATTCCCTACATGTTGGGGCTTTTAGCAGCAGTATTTATCGTCAATTTATTGGCTGAAAGGAAATGGAATAAAAAAGATGAACAGGGCAGAAAGCCTCCAAAGCATTCTCATTCGTCCCAGACAGTTATTGAGCTGATTATGGCTGGACTGGTAATTATCTTTATTATATTTGTGTACAATATCCATTTCTTTGTGCCGGCTGGAATTATAATGACTGGGACAGCGGTGAACTGTTTGATCGAAAGCAGGAAAGGGAAAAGCAGAGATCGCCAGCTGATGCTGACCATGAATAGCCTTCAATATTTAGCGGCTCTCGCAATCATCTACTATCTTTAAATCAAAAACGGACCAGCCCTTACATGGGGTGGTCCGTTTTGGCATTAGTAAATATGAAGTTTCTATGGCAGCTTCACCTAACTATGATTCAATGTACAAGCGATTTCCGGGTTTTTTTCTACTTCATGCAATTTATTGAATGAAGCGATAGCAACCTCTACCTGATCATCTTTTGGTTCTTTTGTTGTTAAAAGCTGCAGCCATAGGCCGGGATAGCCTAGATAGCGAAGAACCGGTACATTACGTACTTTATTCGTAGCTTGCAGTACTTCAAAAGAGATCCCAATGACTACCGGAATCAGTAAAATACGGGATAACAGGCGTATCCAAAGAGGATCAGTCGGCACGAGAAAATATACAAACAGGCCAACAATAACAGTGAATAAAATAAAGCTTGAGCCGCAGCGGTAATGAAGGCGAGACTGTTTTTGTACATTCTCCACTGTCAATGGCATACCTGCTTCATAGCAGTTAATGACTTTATGTTCTGCCCCGTGATATTGGAAAACTCGCTTAATGATTGGTGCCATCGAAATAAAATACAAATAAGCCAGCAGTAAAATTAACTTAAATCCTGTTTCAAGTAAAATCTGTACTGCCTTACCAGGGAACCAGGGCTTTAAAAATTCAGCCAAAAACATAGGTACTAGGGTGAAAATGAATTTACCGAATAAAAAGGATAATACCCCGACTACTGCTACCCCGAGGATCATCTGAAGCTTGCTCATTTCTTCGCCTTCTGCCTCTTCTTCACCCGGGTTGACCTCATAGCGTGAGCTGGCAAAATCTAAATGGCGTGAGCCGAATCCAGCAGACTCAATGAGTGCTACTACTCCCCGAACAAATGGGATTTTTTTCAGTTTTTGGAAAATAGGCTTTTTCTCTTTTTTCAAATGATAATAATCAATTGAATCGTCATTGCGACGAATGGCAGTTACCATATGGTCCTGCCCAGCAAACATGACTCCTTCAAGAAGTGCTTGTCCCCCATATACAGGCGTTTCCTTGCTCAATATTGACACCACTCTCTATTAATCTCAAAATCTTTACTTTTTTATTGTACTAAATTTTTCAAGAAATCACTACCTGTCTGCATAGATTATGGAGATTTGGATACGCTAAAGTACTAGAGGTGATTATATGTTTAGAGTTGCAAATAGTACAAGTATTGCCGGGAGTTTATATATTACAGTTATGTTGAAAATTTTACAGCTGTTTAGCTGGATAGATTGGCACCCAACTAAATTTTTACATAACATAGACGATGGGCTGACGCGCTGGATTGTCCTTTTTGTTATATTATATATTGTATCATTCATATTCATGATGATTGTTCAGTATATACAAATAGTTCCCGCATTTCTAATAGGCATTCTTTTAGGGCTTGCCATTGCATTTGTAGCGGAATGGATCATCTATGATTTGCCGGCCGAAGCAAAGTCCTTTAAGCGGTTATCAATTCCTTTTCTTGTTGTTGTTATAACAACTTCATTGTTCCTGACAGATACAGCTACTTATCACCGAGCGCATATGGGTAAACGAAATGAGTTGCCGTACAAAGAGTCTGTGATAAAATAAAGGAAATGTGTGGGAAAGGGAGATAGAGGGATGAAGCTTTTTGTGCTAAATGGCCCAAATTTAAATCGTCTGGGAAAACGTGAGCCGGAGATCTACGGCTCTGAAA